>RFSP01000014.1 GCA_009923895.1 Betaproteobacteria bacterium
GGGGATTTCCACGGCCAGCAGCGACACCTCATCGGTTCTTGGCAATGGCTATTTCTATGGCAAGGAGTTTGCCGATCTGATCAAGGCCGGCACGCTCAACCCCTTCTCGCTGACGCAAACCGATGCGGCGCTGTCGGCCCTGAAGGCCATTTCTGCCAACGGCGCCAAGCTCTACGGCGGCCAGTTCACCTTGACCCAGGCCGACGCCATGGCCACCGGCCCGTTGTTCAAGTTGCCCGCGGGTGAAGTCATGGCTGCGGTCGGCACCGACGTGCGCCAAGAGAAATACAAGTTCAACGGCAATGAGACCGACTTGGCCACCCAGGCCCGCATCTTCAATGCGCCGTTTGACAGCATCAACACCCTGGACACGGTCAAGCGCGACATCCGTGCAGCCTTCGCCGAAGTGCTGGTGCCGGTCGTCAAGGGCCTGGAAGTCACGGGCGCTGTGCGTCACGACAACTACACGGGCTTTGGCGGCACCACCAACCCCAAGGTCTCCTTGCGCTTCACGCCGGTGGATCAGTTGTTGGTTCGCGGATCGTATGGCACAGGGTTCCGGGTGCCCACCTTCAACCAACTGTTCTTCGGTGTGACCGAGTCTCCTTACAGCGGCAAAGACCTCGTCGATCCGGCCAAGTGCCCGACCCTCAAGGTCAGCACGACGCCCGGCT
This sequence comes from Betaproteobacteria bacterium, assembly GCA_009923895.1. Lineage (GTDB taxonomy): Bacteria > Pseudomonadota > Gammaproteobacteria > Burkholderiales > Burkholderiaceae_C > Rubrivivax. The sequence goes on from RFSP01000014.1 coordinate 675, forward strand.
GCGAGTCCATCACGCCCACCATCCTCACCGGTGGCAAGCTGGGCTTGGGGCCTGAGGAGTCCAAGCAATCCACCGTGGGTTTTGTCTTTGCACCGAATGCCAACTTCAGCGCCGGGGCCGACTGGTGGACCATTCGTCGCACAGGCACCATTCAGTCTCTTGGCCTGACCGACCTGGTCAACAACTATGCGCTGTTCACCGACAACTTCATTCGTGACGCGTCGGGTGTCTTGACCAAGATTGATCAGCGCTGGGTCAACGCCGGCCAGACCGTCACCACCGGTGTCGATGTCAATGCCCGTGCCAGCGCCAAGGCGATGGGCGCGACTTGGGGCCTGTTGCTGGACGGCAGCTATCTCCTGGAGAAGAAGTCTCGCCTGATTGCCAGCGCGCCCTTCGGTGCCAGTGAGATCGCAGTGTTCACCCGGGCCGGTGACCTGGGCTTGCGCTGGAAGCACACCTTGACGGGCACTTACAACCGCGGCAATTGGACGGGCATCTTCACCCAGATCTACCGCAGCGGCTACAAGGACTACGTCTTGCCGGGTGTGGCCAACGGCAGCATCACCCCGCCTGACTGGAACCCCAATGTCGCGGCCTACACGATCTACAACGCCAGCGTCACCTACACGGGCTACAAGAACACGGGCTTGACCTTTGGCATCAAGAACCTGTTTGACAAGGCACCTCCGTTTGCCGCCGCTTACGACAGCAACACCGGGGCGGGCAGCTCGTGGGAGCCGCGCGTGGCCGATCCGCGTCTGCGCTCGTTCACCATGACTGTGGATTACAAGTTCTTCTGACGATTGCAAAGTCTCACGTCTTGACTTGAAACCGGGGCCTCGACAGAGGCCCCTTTTTCCTTGAGGCAAGAGCTCCGGTGTTGACCTTTTTGATCCAACGTCTGGTCTTGCTGTTGCCCACCTTTTTGGGTGTGACGCTGCTGGCTTTTGGTCTGATTCGCCTCATCCCGGGCGACCCCATCGAGATCATGGTGGGAGAGCGGCGTCTCGATCCACAAGCGCACGCCGCTTTGGTTCACCGTTTGGGGCTCGATCAGCCGCTGTATGTGCAGTACGGCCACTACTTGGTTGATTTGCTCCAGGGGGAATTGGGCCGGTCTTTGGTGACGCGCGAGTCGGTGTTGACGGAGTTCGCGTCGCTGTTTCCGGCGACTGTCGAACTGGCGCTTGCTGCCTTGGCGTGGGGTGCCCTGGTTGGCGTGGCCCTGGGAATGTTGGCTGCGGCACGCCGGGGCTCTTGGTGGGACCAAGCGGTCATGGCCACCGCCACGTTGGGGCACTCGATCCCCGTGTTCTGGTGGGGCTTGGTGCTGATCATGTTCTTTTCAGTGCAATTGGGGTGGACCCCGGTATCGGGTCGCATCGGCATTGAGTTTGACGTGGTCCCGGTCACTGGCTGGATGTTGATCGATGCCTGGTGGTCGGACGAGGAGGGCGCATTTCCATCGGCCTTGTCGCATTTGTTGTTGCCAGCCATGGTCTTGGGGACGGTTCCCATGGCGGTCATTGCGCGCATGACCCGCTCGTCCATGTTGGAAGTGATGTCACAAGAGTACATGCGTGCAGCGCGTGCCAGAGGCTATTCACCGGCACGCATCGCCATCGTGCATGGACTGCGAAACGCTCTGCTGCCCGTGGTGACCGTCATGGGTTTGCAGGTCGGCGGACTCCTGGGTGGTGCCGTCCTCACCGAAACCCTGTTCTCGTGGCCGGGCATTGGCAAATGGATGATTGATGCGATCGCGCGAAGAGACTATCCCGTGGTCCAGGCGGGCATCATCATTTCGGCCGTGATTTTTATGGGGGTCAATTTGGCTGTGGACTTGCTTTACAGCCTCATCAACCCTCGCATGCGCTTGCCCACTGCGACAAGCTCCGAGCCATGAAACGCCACCATCACCTTGGCACCTTGGTGGCCTTGGGTCTTTTCTCGGTGTTGCTGGGCTTGGTGATTCTGGCGCCTTGGGTGACTTTGCACGACCCGGCCCAACAGTACCGTGATCATTTGCTCAGCCCGCCTGTGTGGCAAACGGGGGGTTCTTGGGCATTCCCCTTGGGGACCGACGAGCTGGGTCGCGATCTTTGGTCGCGGCTGGTATTTGGCGGCAGGATTTCGGTGCTCATCGGCTTTGCGTCGGTGCTCGCTGCTTGGGGCCCTGGCGTGATACTGGGGTTGTTTTCGGCCTTCTATCCGCGCACATGGGGCCCCGCGGTCTTGCGCGTGATGGATGTGCTGCTGGCCTTGCCTGGACTGTTGTTGGCCATTGCCGTGGTGTCCGTGCTGGGGCCCGGACTGGTCAACACCGTCATTGCCATTGCGGTAGGGTCCCTTCCCGGCGCAGTGCGCATCACCCGGGCCTGCGCGGCTGCGGAGATTCCCAAGGATTATGTGAGCGCGAGTCGCATGGTGGGCGCCTCCAACCTGCGACTGATGTGGCGCACAGTCCTGCCCAACTGTGCCGCGCCGCTGGTCGTGGGCGCCACTTTGAGCTTCTCCGCGGCCATTCTGGAGGCCGCCACATTGGGCTTTCTGGGATTGGGGGTGCAGCCTCCGACCCCCGAATGGGGCAGCATGCTGTCGTCTGCCCGAGACCATGTCGAGCGCGCGCCGTGGCTGGTCACCTGGCCGGGCCTGTTCATTTTGATGACCGTCATGTCGATCAATCTTTTGGGTGACGGATTGCGTGATGCGTGGGACCCGCGCCTGAGGCCGTCCTCATGAAGCCGTTGTTGAGTGTGCGCCATCTGTGTGTGGACTTTGCGGGTGTGCCAGCGGTTGAGGCCTGGGACCTGGATCTGCACAGCGCAGACACGGTGGCGCTGGTGGGAGAAAGCGGATCAGGCAAAACCTTGGCCATGATGGCACTGCTGGGTTTGGTGGACGCGCCAGGTCGGGTCACCGCGCAGCGGATGGACTTTGACGGCGAGGACCTGCTGACGGTGTCGCCCGAGGTCCGCCGCAGACGGTTGGGTCGATCCGTGGGCGTGGTGTTTCAAGATCCCAGCCAAAGTCTCAACCCTTGTTATCGCGTTGGCGATCAGCTTCGCGAGGTCTTGCGGGTGCACCTTCGGCTCAAGGGGCCCGCGTTAGAAAAAAGGGTGGTGGAGCTGTTGGAGGCGGTCGAAATTGCCGATGCCAAGCGGCGCATGCAAGCCTACCCGCATGAACTGTCCGGCGGCTTGAATCAACGCGTCATGGTGGCCATGGCGCTGGCTTGCCAACCCAAGTTGTTGATCGCTGATGAGCCCACCACAGCCCTGGATGTCACCACCCAGGCACAGGTCATGAATTTGTTGGCGCGTTTGCAGCGCGATCACGGCATGGCCATGGTCCTGATCTCTCACGACTTGGCGGTGGTGGCCCAACGCGTGAGACGGGTGTGTGTCATGTATGCGGGCCAAATGATGGAAGCCGGTTCGCCCGACGAGCTGTTCAAGGCCCCACGCCATCCGTACACCTGGGCCTTGTTGCAAGCATTGCCCGAACACGGCACAGAGTCACGGCGCTTGTTTGCGCTTCGAGGACGTGTCCCGGGGCCCCACGATCGGCCTGACGGCTGCTTGTTTGCTCCTCGCTGTGATCGGGCTCAAGAATCTTGTGGTCAACACCGTCCCGCGTGGCAAAACCATCTTCGGTGTTCCTTCCCGTTGGACCCTTGCGTTGCGCGCCATGCCCATGAATGACGCTCCCACAGTGACGGCTCCCGTGGCGACAGGATCCCCGGTCCTTCGCGCGCAGGACTTGACCCGACACTACCGAATTCGCCGAGGGCTTTTTCGCAGTGACGATGAGGTGCGGGCGCTGGAGCGCGTGTCATTGACGCTGGAGCCGGGCCGCACGCTGGCGGTGGTGGGCGAATCGGGTAGCGGCAAGAGCACGCTGGCACGGCAACTCACCCTCATGGAAAGCCCGACGTCGGGTCGCTTGTGGATCGACGGCGTGGAGGTGACCCGTGCCGAGGGGCGAGAGCGTGCGGCCCTGCGGCGCCACACGCAAATGATTTTTCAAAATCCTTATGCCTCCTTGAATCCTCGTCAGACCATCGCGTCGACGCTTGAAGAGCCTCTCCTGCTCAACACCCGCGCCTCACCAGCACAGCGCCGTGAACAGGCCCAGGCCATGATGGCCAAAGTCGGACTCGGTGCCGAACACCTCAGTCGATATCCCCACATGTTTTCCGGAGGTCAGCGCCAGCGCATCGCCATCGCGCGTGCCTTGATGCTGTCGCCCGCCGTGGTGGTGGCCGACGAGCCCACCTCGGCTTTGGACGTCTCGGTTCAAGCCCAAATCTTGAACCTGCTCATGGACTTGCAAGCCTCCAGCGGGATGGCCTTGGTGTTCATCTCCCACAATCTGGCCGTGGTGGAGCATGTGGCCGATGATGTCATGGTCTTGTACCGGGGACGCGTCGTAGAGGCCGGTCCCAAGCAGCGGGTGTTGCAGGCACCCCTGCATCCGTACACGCGGGCTTTGCACGCCGCAGTGCCCAGGCTCAATGCGCCAGTTGCTGCGCCAGTCGCTGCAGATGTATCTCAACATACCACCTGGATTGCGCAACCAGACACGCATCTGGGTAGACCGCCCAGTCCTTTGCGTCCCACCTCGGGTTGTGCCTATCAGACCCATTGCCCGCATCGACAAGAGGTCTGTCAATGGCAGCCGCCCGAACTTCAAGAGGTGGACGGTCGGCGCGTGGCCTGCCACAAGGTGATGACCCCATGACCCCTGACACATTGGCACAAAGACTGCTCGAGGCCGTGCGTGCGCTGGACTTTGGTGCCACCGCCGATGCGCACTTGCAAGGCGGACCCCTCCAAGCGTTTCCGTCAATCGACTTGGCCGTGGTGGCTTTTCCGTCCAAGGGCTCCCCTGTGTGGGCCAACGTGCTGTTTTCTCGCGAACATCCGCAGGGCGTGGTGGCGCAAATGGCGCCTGCGGCCGGTGCGATTCTCAACATCCGCTTCCTGGCCGACCTGCGCGATGCGCAAGGGGTGTCGGTGGCCTGGCTGCCTGGGGCCGACTGGCGCCAGTGGCCCTGGCGGACGCTGGCAGGATCGGGCCCATTGGACATGGTGGCACCCTACCCTGCATCGCTGCTCAAGCTCATGGTGGCGGTGGGCGTGGGCATGGCCGTTGATTGGGGCTTGTGCCGATGGGACCAGTCGTGGCCTTTTGCGGGCCAGGCACGCACGATCGCGCAATGGGGTGAGGACATGATCGTCACCAGCTCCAACGAGTCCACCTCGGCGCTGGTGGCGCTTTTGCATGCCTTGGGCTTGATCAACGAACAACCCGACCCAGGCGCGCGGCATGCCTTGCACCAAGCCTTCGAGTCCCGTGGCCTGTTGACCTTGCGCTTGGCGGGCACTCGCAAGGACGGGGCTTGGGGCAACGCGGCAGGGGCCGGCGTGGGCCAAATCCAAATGACGGCTTGGGACACGGCAAGGCTGCTGTGGCTCCTGGACCCTCGGGCGCCTTTGGCACCTTGGCCTGGGGCCTCGCCCCTTTTGAGTCCGCAAAGTCGAGACCGGGTGTTGGCCTGGTTGGCCGACCAAGGGTTGCATGAGATCCTGTCGTCTGGGTTGTTGCAGGGGCTGCCGGACCACCAAAGCGGGATTCCGGCGCAATTGCCCCTGCGATGGCGCGACGGACCTGACGCCATCCAAGTGGGAGACCGTCGCCTGCCGGGTGATGTGCGTGCATGGAATGAGCGCTCGCAAGTGACTTTCTGGCACAAAACGGGCACCACCGAGAACTACGCCTCCGACGCGGGCATCGTTCAAGGCGTGCCGCCCCACCAACGGCACTACCTGGTGGCCTTGCTGACCAACTTGGGCACACGCTACGCAAGCGATCCAAGTTGCGCCACCACCTGGAGGTTGCCCATGCTGGGCGCTGCCATCGACACCGCGCTGGCCACTTGGCTTGAATCTGAATTCTGAAGAGAGGTCTGCATGGCTTGGTCTGCATTGAGTCCCGACGCCTTGATCGCCGTGGTCGCCCCTGCGGGACCTGCCCTTGCGGGGCAGGTCGATCAGGTGCAGCCGCTCATCGAGGCGCAAGGCTGGCGCGCCCGGCTGTATCCCAGTTGCCGGCAAGCCCGCGGGTATCTGGCCGGCTCCGATGAGCAGCGTCTGGCAGATCTCCATGACGCCTTTGCGGACCCCGAAGTCAAGGCCGTCATGTGTTTGCGAGGGGGCTATGGCTGTGGCCGGCTCCTGGAGCGTGTCAACGCGGACCTGCTGAGCCAACACGACAAACCCTTCGTTGGGTACAGCGACATCACCGCCTTGCATGCCCTGCGCGGCCGCCTGGGTTTGTGGGGCTTGCATGGACCCATGCTCGCGTCTGACCTGATCAAGCCGGAGCGACATGAGGACCGCCAGATCCTCTTTGATTTGCTGCGTCACGGCTTGGTGCGCAACACCACCTGGTCACCCCGGCTCGAACCTGAACTGCAGGGCATTGGTCGGGAGTTTGAAGGCACGTCAGGCGTGGTGGAAGGCCCGTTGGTGGGCGGCAATCTCAGCCTGATGGCTGCGCTCATCGGAACGCCTTATCAACTGCCGGTGGACGGAGCCATTGTGTTTTTGGAAGAAGTGGCCGAAGAGCCCTATCGCGTGGATCGCATGATGGTGCAATTGCGACAGTCGGGTGCCCTGCGGGCAGCAGCGGGTTTCTTGGTGGGCCGATTTTCTGATGAAGCGTCGCCGCGCGGGGTGCTTGAAGAATTCCTGGCGCCTTTGGGCAAGCCGATTCTGGCCGGGTGGCCGACCGGCCATGGCACCCCCCACTGGACCTTGCCCATGGGGCCTCGCTGCCGCCTCGATGCCCGCGCGGGCACACTCACTTTGTTGCAAGATGTGATCTTGCCTCCTTCACCCTGAAAGCCCTGCCATGCATCCCGCCCGCGCGACCCGTCACCTCCAGGCTCACCGATATCACGCCCTGACCCCAGGACCCCGCCTCCTCGTGACGGGCGCGGTTCATGGCAATGAAACCTGCGGGACCCGAGCCATCGAGCGCGTGGTGTCCGAGCTCAGCCGAGGGGACTATGAGATTGTCAAAGGGCAGGTCACTTTTGTCCCCGTGTGCAATCCCTTGGCCTATGCTGAAAAGCGCCGAGCGGGCGACCGAAACCTCAACCGCCGCCTGCAGCCCACCCCCACTCCCAAAGATTACGAAGACCACATTGCCAATGTGTTGTGCCCGCTGCTCAGAGAGCACGAGGTGCTGCTGGACCTGCACTCCTTTCGTGGTCAGGGACAGGCGTTCATCTTGCGAGGCCCTGATGACAACCAAGGGACTCTGGAGCCCTTTGCGCACGCGCAGGCAGAAGCGCGTTTGGCGGCCCACTTGGGGCCTCGCCGGGTGGTGGATGGTTGGATGAGTGCCTACGCTTCGGGCATCGAGGCCCGCAGGGCCCGTGCGGCCGCTGGCGATGCGGCCGCCGCCGCCGCCATCGAAGACCCCCTGTATGGCGTGGGTACCACCGAATACATGCGCTCTCAAGGTGGCTATGCCGTGACGTTGGAGTGCGGTCAACATGAGGACCCCTTGGCCCCCGATGTGGCGTACCGGGCCATACGTCAAACCTTGGCCCTGTTGGAGCTGGCCGCTCTGCCCCTGGAGCCACCGGCCCCGTCCTTCGAGTGCCTGCAATTGGCCTTCGTGGTCGACCGGCATGCGCCGCAGGACCGTTTTGTGCGCACCTGGTCGAGCTTTGATCCCTTGGCTGCCGATGAGCTCATTGCCGTGCGTGCTGACGGCACCGAAGTGCGCGCACCCCAGGCGGGCTACATCGTGTTTCCAGACGTGGGCGCGCAGCCCGGACACGAGTGGTTTTACTTCGCCCAGCACAGCACGCGGCCCCTGTGAGGTGTTGCCCAGACCGACTTCACGGCCCGGCGCTGATAGAATCTTTTTCATGAATCACTGCCTTGCCCAGCATGCGGGCCCTGCAGGTCGACTTCTCGACCGAGGAGCTTGGCCCTGGCGTCGCTCATCGACGATCGATTGATGCGCGTGCGGGTGTGCTTGTGGGCCACCCGTCCATTCAGCCCCCAGAGGGTTGCCCCGTGTGGATGCAGACCCCAATGTCCGAGGGACTCCAGTGATCACCGAACTTGAATTCAAAAGCCTTGCTGCAGCAGGCTACAACCGCATTCCCCTGATTGCCGAGGCTTTCGCCGATCTCGAAACCCCGCTTTCGCTCTACCTCAAACTCGCCGCTCAACAGCCCCGCAGCTTCTTGCTCGAGTCCGTGGTGGGTGGGGAACGGTTTGGCCGGTACTCCTTCATTGGGCTGCCGGCGCGCACGTTGCTGCGGGCCACCGGATTTCGCACCGAGGTGGTCACCGATCAGCAAGTGGTCGAAACCGACGACGGCAACCCTTTGGACTTCATTGCCCGTTACCAGTCCCGATTCAAGGTGGCGCTGACACCGGGCTTGCCCCGCTTTTGTGGCGGCCTGGCGGGTTACTTCGGCTACGACGCTGTGCGCTACATCGAGCCGCGACTGTCCCAGACCTGGAAAACGGGCGGCATCGACACGCCCGATATCTTGCTTTTGCAAACCGAAGAGCTGGCTGTCATCGACAACCTCTCCGGGCGGCTCTACCTCATCGTCTATGCCGACCCCGGCCAAAGTGAGGCCTACTTCAAGGCCAAACGCCGGCTGGCCGAACTGACCGACCGGTTGCAGTTCAGCGTCACCGCGCCGCAGATTCGCCGTGGCCCCTCGTATCCGGTCGAGCGAGAGTTTGACAAGGCCCAGTACCTCCAAGCGGTGGCGGCTTCCAAGGAGTACATCGCCAACGGCGACATGATGCAGGTGCAAATTGGCCAGCGCCTCAAAAAGCGCTACACCGAGAGCCCGCTGTCGTTGTATCGGGCCTTGCGATCTCTCAACCCTTCGCCCTACATGTACTTCTATGACATGGGTGACTTTCAGATCGTGGGCGCCTCTCCCGAAATATTGGTGCGACAAGAGCACACCCCAGACGGCGACAAGGTCACCATCCGTCCGCTGGCAGGGACCCGACCGCGAGGGGCCACGCCCGAGCAAGATCGCGCGCTGGAGGCCGAACTCTCGTCCGACCCCAAAGAGCGTGCCGAACATCTCATGCTCATTGACCTGGCGCGCAATGACATCGGCCGCATCGCCAAGACCGGATCGGTCCGGGTGACGGAAGCTTTCGTGGTGGAGCGCTACTCCCACGTCATGCACATCGTCAGCAATGTGGAAGGACTGATCAAAGAAGGCATGAGCAGTCTGGATGTGTTGCGCGCGACCTTCCCTGCAGGCACGCTCACAGGCGCGCCGAAGGTGCGTGCCATGGAGATCATTGACGAGCTGGAGCCCGTCAAACGGGGCATCTACGGCGGGGCTTGCGGCTACCTCAGCTTTGCGGGCGACATGGATTTGGCCATTGCCATTCGCACCGGCATCGTGCAAGGGCAAACGCTGTATGTGCAGGCGGCCGCTGGCATCGTGGCCGACTCCGTGCCAGAGCTGGAATGGAAAGAAACCGAGGCCAAAGCCCGCGCCCTGATCCGTGCTGCCGAGCTTGTCGAGGAGGGCTTCTGATGATCCTCATGATCGACAACTACGACAGCTTCACCTACAACCTGGTGCAATATTTCGCTGAGTTGGGCGAAGAGCTTCGTGTCGTGCGCAACGATCAGATCAGCCTGGAGGGCATCGCCGAGTTGCGCCCCCAGCACCTGGTGATTTCTCCCGGCCCTTGCTCTCCAGCGGAAGCGGGCATCTGTGTCCAGGCCATCTCCCACTTCATGGGGCGCTTGCCCATCTTGGGCGTCTGTCTGGGACACCAAGCCATTGGAGCCGCCCTGGGAGGGCACATCGTGCGGGCCCAGACGCAAATGCATGGCAAGGCCAGTCAGATTCAAACCGACGGTCAGGGCGTCTACGCGGGATTGCCAGAGCGATTTCAGGTCATCCGGTATCACTCGCTGGCCATTGAGCGCGCCACACTGCCCGCAGTGCTCCAAGTCACCGCCACCAGCGATGATGGCGAAATCATGGGGGTGCGCCACCGGGACTTGGCGGGCACCTCCACACCGCTCGAAGGTGTTCAATTCCATCCAGAATCCATCCTCAGCGAGCATGGGCATGCCATGCTCGGCAACTTTCTACGCATGGGGAAAGCCACATGAGCCCTCAAAAAATGATCGATCTTCGCAGTGACACCGTCACGCAACCGACGGCGGCCATGCGTGCTGCCATGGCCGCCGCCCCAGTGGGCGACGACGTCTTCGGCGACGACCCCACCATCAATGCACTGCAAGAGCGGGTGGCGGCGCTGCTGGGCAAGGAGGCGGCCCTGTTCATGCCCACCGGCACGCAAAGCAATTTGTGCGGCCTCATGGCCCACTGTGAGCGCGGCGACGAATTTCTGGTTGGGCAAATGGCCCACACCTACCGGTGGGAAGGCGGTGGTGCTGCCGTTTTGGGCAGCATTCAACCTCAGCCTTTGCCTCAACAGCCCGACGGGTCGATCGCGCTGGCCGACATCGAGGCCAATATCAAGCCCGACGACGCGCACTTTGCCCGCACACGATTGCTCGCGCTCGAAAACACCTGGGGCGGCAAGGTGCTTCCCATGGACTACATCCAAGCGGCCACGGCCCTTGCGCGTTCAAAAGGTTTGTCCTGTCACCTCGACGGCGCCCGACTCTTCAACGCCGCCGTGGCCCAAGCCAAGCGTGTGGGCTCCAGCCCCCAGGCCCAAGCCCTGGAGATTGCCAAGCACTTCGACTCGGTGTCGATCTGCTTCAGCAAGGGCTTGGGCACCCCGGTGGGGTCGGCGCTGGTGGGATCCAAAACCTTGATCGCCAAGGCGCATCGCATCCGAAAGATGCTCGGAGGAGGCATGCGCCAAGTGGGCATCTTGGGCGCGGCTGCGTTGCATGCGCTGGACCATCACGTGGACCGGCTCGATGAAGATCACCGCTTGGCCTTGCGCCTCGCCCAGGGCCTTCAAGGGCTGCCAGGTGTGAAGGTGGAGATGCCCCAGACCAATTTGGTCTTTGTGGACCTGGAGCCTTCTCGAGCCACCGGTGCGGTTGAGCGTTTGCGGCAGGCGGGTGTGTTGTGCACGGGGCTGTACCGCCTGAGACTCGTGACCCACCTCGACGTCAATCAAGACGACATCGACCGGGCCATTGAAGCTTTTGCCCGCGTGGTCTAACTCATCGCCCTCTTCAGCCTTCTTCCTCTGACTTCTTTCTCTTATCAGCCGACCGGATTGCCATGCCCATCACCAACTCCGAAGCCCTGACGCGAGTCATTGAACATCGCGAAATTTTCCACGACGAAATGTTGGCGCTCATGCGTCGCATCATGAGCGGTGAGATGTCTGCGGTCATGATCGCAGCGCTCATGATGGGCTTGCGCGTCAAGAAAGAGACCGTGGGTGAAATTGCAGCCGCCGCCCAAGTCATGCGCGAGTTTGCGACGCCTGTCCCCGTGCACGATCGCACGCATTTGGTGGACATCGTGGGCACCGGCGGCGATGGCTCCCACACCTTCAACATCTCCACCGCGTCGATGTTTGTGGCGGCTGCTGCGGGCGCCCGCGTGGCCAAGCATGCCGGGCGCAGCGTGTCCTCCACATCGGGCTCCGCCGACGTCATGGAGGCCCTGGGCGCCAACATGGGCCTCACGCCCGATCAGGTGGCGGTGTGCCTCGAAGAAACTGGCATCGGCTACATGTTTGCGCCCAACCACCATGCCGCCATGAAGCATGCGGCTCCCGTGCGCAAGGAGCTGGGTGTGCGCACCTTGTTCAACATCTTGGGGCCCTTGACCAACCCTGCCGGGGCCCCCAATCAGTTGCTGGGTGTCTTTCACCCCGACCTCGTGGGCATCCAGGTGCGCGTGCTCGAGCGCTTGGGCAGCGAGCATGTCATGGTGGTCTACGGCATGAACGGCATGGATGAAATCTCCTTGTCGGGCGAGACCCTGGTGGGCGAGCTCAAAGACGGCCATATCAAGGAATACGTCGTGCATCCGAGCGATTTCGGTTTGCCCGTCTACGACTCTCGGGTGCTCAAGGTGTCCAATGCGCAGGAATCGGTCCGCTGCATCCACCAAGCGCTGTCCAATGAGGAGGGGCCCATTCGCGACGTGGTGCTCCTCAATGCCGGGGCGGCGCTGTACTGTGCGGGTGTGGCGCCCAGTGTGGCCGAAGGCGTGCGCCGGGCCCGTGAGGCGGTGGCCAGCGGGGCGGCGCGAGCCAAGCTTGACCACTTTGTGAGCGTGTCGCAGCGCCTGGGCTCTGCCTCCTGATTTCTCTTTGCATCAGTCCATGTCCGACATCCTCCAACGCATTGTGGCGGTCAAACATCAAGAGATCGTCCAAGCCCAGGCCCGCCATTCCTGGGACGAGCTCAAACGTCGCGCGCAAGCGCGCAAAGACTTGCGGGACTTTGAGTCCGCCATGCGCCGCCGCTTGCAAGCCCGACAGCCGGCGGTCATTGCCGAAGTCAAGAAGGCCAGCCCCAGCAAGGGTGTCTTGCGTGAGAATTTCGTGCCTGCGCAAATCGCGGCCAGCTATGCACGTCATGGCGCTGCATGCTTGAGCGTCCTGACCGACGTGCAGTTCTTTCAAGGCTGCGCTGCTTATTTGGAAGAAGCCCGGGCGGCCTGTGAGTTGCCTGTGCTGCGCAAAGACTTCATCGTCGACGAATACCAGGTGCTCGAAGCGCGGGCCATGGGGGCGGACTGCATCTTGCTGATCGCCGCCTGCTTGTCCGATTTGCGCATGGCCGAGCTTGAGGCCTGTGCGCTCGACTTGGGCATGTCGGTCTTGGTGGAGGTGCACGATGGGCCGGAGCTGGAGCGGGCGCTGCGGCTCAAGACCCCGCTGTTGGGCATCAACAATCGAAATTTGCGCACCTTTGAAGTCTCTTTGGACACCACGCTGGCGCTGTTGTCGCAAGTGCCCGAAGACAAAGTCCTGGTCACGGAAAGCGGCATCCTCAGCAAAGACGACGTCTTGCGCATGCGATCCCAAGGCGTGCACGCGTTCTTGGTGGGCGAGGCCTTCATGCGAGCCCCAGACCCCGGGGTCGCCTTGGCGTCGCTCTTTGCACAAGCCGCATGAAAGTCACCACGGCAAGCGACCTGCCAAGCCTCTTCGCCACGCTGCCAACCCCGTGGGCCGATGCCTTGGGCGGCTGGACGCCAGAGGCCATGGATGTCGTGACCCGTCGCGTCCAGGCTGCTTCGCAGGACCGCCCCATTGCGCCCGAAGACCCGTTTCGCGCCTTGCGCTTGACGGCGCCGCACCAGGTCCGGGTGGTGATCTTGGGCCAAGACCCCTACCCCAGCCCAGGACACGCCGACGGCCTGGCGTTCTCAGCCGGCCATGGCCGGCCGGTGTCGCTGCGCCGAATTTTCTCGGTGTTGGCGGCCGACCGTCCAGGATTCGTGCCGCCGGCCGGCGGCCAGCTCGATCGCTGGGCGCAGCAGGGGGTTTTGTTGCTCAATCCCGTGCTGACCGTGGAAGTCGGCCGCATTGGCAGCCACCTTGAATGTGGTTGGCAAGCGCTTACATCTCAGATAATCCAGATTCTGTGTAGACGTCAGAACCCTCCGACCTTTCTGCTCTGGGGCTCCAAGGCCCAGGACCTCTTCCAGGCCGCTTGTCCGGCGGGTGCCTCGGCCCCGGTCTTGCGCACCCGTCACCCTTCCAATGACTTTCGCCGTGAATTCATGGCCCAGGGCAGCCACTTTCTGGCCACGGCCCATTTGGTGGACTGGTGGGCCCTCTGAGGCTGGCTCAACCCAGCGCAAATGTGCTAGTATTCCAGGTTCCGCGTGGAGGGGTGCCCGAGTGGCTAAAGGGGGCAGACTGTAAATCTGTTGGCTTACGCCTACGCTGGTTCGAATCCAGCCTCCTCCACCATGCGGGAGTAGTTCAATGGTAGAACCTTAGCCTTCCAAGCTAATGACGCGGGTTCGATTCCCGTCTCCCGCTCCAGTTTGGCAGGTGTTGGATGTGCCGCAAGGTGTGTTCGGGGCTGCCGGGGTGTGTCAGGTGGTCGCCACCGGCCTGTGTTCTCTTCACAGAATGCAGGCCCGTGTCGATGCCCATGTGGCTCAGTGGTAGAGCACTCCCTTGGTAAGGGAGAGGTCACGCGTTCGATCCGCGTCATGGGCACCATTTGATTCCGCCGCATGAGTCGGCATTGATATTTTTTCGCCAGGAGAAAAAGCAATGGCAAAAGGCAAGTTTGAGCGTACCAAGCCGCACGTGAATGTGGGCACGATTGGTCACGTGGATCATGGCAAGACGACGCTGACGGCGGCGATCACGACGGTGTTGTCGACGAAGTTTGGTGGTGAGGCCAAGGCCTACGACCAGATTGATGCGGCGCCGGAGGAGAAGGCACGCGGGATCACGATCAACACGGCGCACGTGGAGTACGAGACGGCCAACCGTCACTATGCGCACGTGGACTGTCCTGGGCACGCGGATTATGTGAAGAACATGATCACGGGTGCGGCGCAGATGGACGGGGCGATTTTGGTGGTGAGTGCGGCTGACGGCCCGATGCCGCAGACGCGCGAGCACATTTTGCTGGCCCGCCAGGTGGGTGTGCCCTACATCATTGTGTTCATGAACAAGTGCGACATGGTCGATGATGCGGAGCTGCTGGAGCTGGTGGAGATGGAGGTTCGCGAGCTGCTGAGCAAGTACGATTTTCCTGGGGATGACACCCCGATCGTGAAGGGTTCGGCCAAGCTGGCGATGGAAGGCGACAAGGGTGATCTGGGCGAAGGCGCGATCATGAAGTTGGCTGAGGCGCTGGACAGCTACATTCCCACGCCTGAGCGTGCGATTGACGGGACGTTTTTGATGCCTGTGGAAGATGTCTTCAGCATCTCGGGTCGTGGCACGGTGGTCACTGGGCGCGTGGAGCGCGGGGTGGTCAAGGTGGGCGAGGAAATTGAGATTGTGGGCATTCGTGCGACGCAAAAGACGACGTGCACGGGTGTGGAGATGTTCCGCAAGCTGCTGGACCAGGGTCAGGCGGGGGACAACGTGGGCATTTTGCTGCGTGGTACCAAGCGTGAGGAGGTCGAGCGTGGACAAGTGTTGTGCAAGCCTGGCTCGATCAAGCCGCACACGCACTTCACGGCTGAGGTGTATGTGCTGAGCAAGGAAGAGGGCGGGCGTCACACGCCGTTCTTTAACAACTACCGGCCGCAGTTTTATTTCCGCACGACGGACGTGACGGGTGCGGTGGAGTTGCCTGAGGGCAAGGAGATGGTGATGCCTGGGGACAACGTGAGCATCACGGTCAAGCTGATTGCGCCCATTGCCATGGAAGAGGGCTTGCGTTTTGCGATCCGCGAAGGCGGCCGCACCGTGGGCGCCGGCGTCGTCGCCAAGATCATGGAAT
>RFSP01000131.1 GCA_009923895.1 Betaproteobacteria bacterium
CGAAGAAAAGGCGGCCTTGGCGGCCCCCGATGCGCCCCGACCCTTCCAAATCGACCGGTGTCATGCCTTGAAAAGTGACGGCGACGTGGTTCGGCGCTACCACCCCAAGTGGTTTCGTCAGCCTGACGCCAAGAAGTCCGATCACAATCCTGCCGACCCCTTGCCGCCGGCGTCTGCATGACTCTGGCCGAAGAGGCTCTTTTTCCAACGATCTACCGAGACTTCACCCATGAAGATTCACGAGTACCAAGGCAAGGAATTGCTGCGCCAATTTGGCGTGCCCGTGCCGCGCGGCATCCCCGCGTTCAATGTGCAAGAGGCGGTTGAAGCCGCACAAAAACTGGGCGGCAACGTCTGGGTTGTCAAGGCGCAAATCCATGCCGGTGGCCGCGGCAAGGGCGGTGGAGTCAAGGTGGCCCGATCCGTGGATGAGGTCAAGACGCTGTCGGGCCAAATTTTGGGGATGCAGCTCAAAACGCATCAAACCGGGCCCGAAGGCCAAAAGGTGCGTCGCCTGCTGATCGAAGAAGGCGCTGACATCAAGAAAGAGTATTACGTGGCGGCATTGACCGACCGCGCCACCCAGAAAGTGGCCGTGATGGCCAGCTCCGAAGGCGGCATGGACATTGAAGAAGTGGCCCACAAGACGCCTGAGAAGATCATCAAAGTCTTTGTGGATCCCCTCGCGGGCATGACCGACGCGCAAGCGCAGCAGCTGGCCGACGGCATTGGCGTGCCCGGCCCCAGCCAGGCGCAGGCCGTCGATGTGTTCAAAAAGCTCTACGCCTGCTACATGGCCACCGACGCCAGCCTGGCCGAGATCAATCCGCTGATTCTGGAGGGCAATGGCCACATCAAAGCCTTGGACGCCAAGTTCAACTTTGACTCCAACGCGCTGTTCCGTCACCCCGAGATCGTGGCCTACCGCGACCTCGACGAAGAAGACCCGGCCGAAATCGCCGCCAGCAAGTTCGACCTGTCCTACATCAGCCTGGACGGCAACATCGGCTGCTTGGTCAACGGGGCCGGCCTGGCCATGGCCACCATGGACACCATCAAGCTGTTTGGTGGCGAGCCGGCCAACTTTTTGGACGTGGGTGGCGGCGCCACCGCCGAGAAGGTGACCGAGGCCTTCAAGATCATGCTGGGCAATCCCAATGTGAAGGGCATCTTGGTCAACATCTTTGGCGGCATCATGCGCTGCGACACCATTGCCGAAGGCGTGATCGCTGCCTGCAAGGCCGTCAATTTGACGGTGCCGCTGGTGGTGCGCATGAAGGGCACCAACGAAGACCTGGGCAAGAAGATGTTGGCGGACTCTGGCCTGCCCATCATCAGTGCCGACACCATGGCCGAAGCCGCGACGAAGATCGTTGCGGCCGTGAAGTAAACGCCCAAGGGACACCCATCATGAGCATCCTGATCAACAAGGACACCAAGGTCATCACCCAAGGCATCACGGGCAAGACCGGTCAGTTTCACACCCGCATGTGCCGCGACTATGCCAACGGCAAAAACTGCTTCGTGGCCGGCGTCAACCCCAAGAAGGCCGGCGAAGACTTCGAAGGCATTCCCATCTACGCCAGCGTCAAAGATGCCAAGCAGGCCACGGGCGCCACGGTCAGCGTCATCTATGTGCCCCCTGCGGGTGCGGCGGCGGCCATCTGGGAGGCCGTCGAGGCCGACCTCGACCTGGCCGTGTGCATCACCGAGGGCATTCCCATTCGCGACATGCTCGAGGTGCGCAACAAGATGAAGGCCAAGGAGGCCGCCGGCGGCAAGCGCACGCTGCTGCTGGGCCCCAACTGCCCGGGCACCATCACCCCCGACGAAATCAAGATCGGCATCATGCCGGGGCACATCCATCGCAAAGGCCGCATCGGTGTGGTCAGCCGCTCTGGCACGCTGACCTATGAAGCGGTGGCGCAACTCACCGAAATCGGGTTGGGCCAGTCCAGTGCCGTGGGCATTGGCGGTGACCCCATCAATGGCCTGAAGCACATTGACGTGATGCGCATGTTCAACGACGACCCCGACACCGATGCCGTCATCATGATCGGTGAGATCGGCGGCCCCGACGAGGCCGAAGCCGCGCGTTGGTGCAAGGCGAACATGAAAAAGCCCATTGTGGGCTTCATCGCGGGTGTCACAGCCCCACCGGGCAAGCGCATGGGTCACGCCGGTGCGCTGATCTCGGGCGGCGCTGACACGGCCGATGCCAAGTTGGCCATCATGGAAGAGTGTGGCTTCAAGGTCACCCGCAATCCATCAGAGATGGGCCGCATGCTCAAGGCCTTGCTGTAAACCGCCAGGCCGGAGGATTCATGGAACACATCAACGACCCCATCTTCTGGCTGGCCCTGGGCAAGATCATCTGGGTCAACATCATTTTGTCGGGTGACAACGCGGTGGTGATTGCTTTGGCGGCGCGCAGCCTGCAGGCTGAGCAGCGAAAAAAAGCGGTCTTTTACGGCAGCGCGGCGGCCATCGTGTTGCGGGTCGTCTTGACCATTTTTGCCGTGAGCTTGCTGCAATGGCCCTACCTCAAGATGGTGGGCGCGGCCCTGCTTTTTTGGATTGGCGTTCAGTTGTTGGTGCCCGAAGACGACGCTGAAGACGGCATCAAGGCCTCGGATCACCTTTGGACCGCGATTCGCACCATCTTGATTGCCGACCTCGTCATGAGCTTGGACAATGTGATCGCCGTGGCGGCGGCGGCCGAGGCCGGGCCGCCCGAGTCCCGCATGCTGCTGCTCATTTTGGGCTTGGGCCTGTCGATTCCCCTCATCATCTTTGGCAGCCAGGTGCTCATGGGCATCATGGAGCGCTTTCCGATCATCATCACCCTGGGCGCTGCGCTCTTGGGCTGGGTGGCCGGGGAGATGTTGCTCAGTGACCCGGGCTTGAAGACGGTCTTTGCGGGCCTCTCGACGGCACTGCAACTGTTGATCAAGGCCGGCGCGGCCGCAGCCGTGGTCCTGGTGGGGCGCTGGCTGGTGCAGCGCCAAGCCGCGAAGAGCGACGCCGGCGCCACACCCTGAGGAGGGGTTGGAGGGGGGGTGGAGGCCCCCCGCTCTTGTCATGTCCGCGCGGCTCTTCGAAGATGGTTTGCGCTTCACACCACAAGGAGAATTTTGTGTATCGCAATTCCATGAATGCCATGAATCCCATGAATCGACCCTCCGCTCGCGGCTTCACTCTCATCGAGGTCATGGTGGTGGTGGCCATCGTGGGCCTGCTGGCTGCCTTGGCGCTTCCCCAATACCAAGAGCACACCATCCGCACCAAAGTCTCGGAGATGATTTTGGCGGCCTCGTCTTGTCGCTCTTCGGTGACCGATGCGGTGCAGACGGCCAGCACGCCTGACGTGTCTGCGGTATTGCCCGGGGTGTGCTCGTTGAGTGCCACCAAATACGTGGCATCGGGCTCGGTGGACGCCAATGGGGTGATCACCGTGGTCGGCAATGCGGCTGCTTTGGGTGGCAGCACATCGGCCACGGCCAGCGCCATTTCTCTCACGCCACTTCAATCGGGCAGCACCGCCTTGGTGGGCAGCACCGATGGGGGCAAGACCTTGGCCGGATGGAAGTGTGGCCCTGCCTCCAGCAACCCCTTGCCTGCCAAATACCTGCCCGCCACCTGCAAAGGCTGACGTGCGCAGGTGGGTCGATGCGATGTTGGGCGTGGTTGCGGCCACGGCACCCTCATTGCTCGCCTTCAATGTGGCCCCCTCGCCCACCTTTTTGAACCAAGCCCTGGCGGTGGCAGGCTGGGGATGGTTTGTGTGGGGAGTGGCCCCTTCAGGACGCGGGGCCTGGACGGCTGCCAAGCCACTGTGGGCGGCGCTGGCCTTGTTGATGGGCGCGGTGTTTGTGTCCTCGGCTTGGGGCGCTTTGCCATGGAGTTTGGGAGCCTC
Source organism: Betaproteobacteria bacterium (assembly GCA_009923895.1). Lineage (GTDB taxonomy): Bacteria > Pseudomonadota > Gammaproteobacteria > Burkholderiales > Burkholderiaceae_C > Rubrivivax. Next base: position 3,917 of record RFSP01000131.1, read on the forward strand.
GGGGCTGGCGTTGCTGGCCTGTGCGGCCACGTTGCTGGCCAGCGGCGCGGCTTCGCGCCCCTTGGACGAGGCTCTTCGCTCCTTTGAGGCCTTTTGTGTGGGCTTCGCGGTGGCGGGTGTGGTCAATGCCCTCATCGCCACGGTGCAGGTTTTTGCACCCTCGTGGCCCGATGGAGAGTGGTTGGCCTTGTCGGGCATCCCCGGCCGTGCCGTGGGCAACCTTCGCCAGCCCAACCATTTAAGCAGCCTGCTCACCTGGTCGGCTGTGGCGGTGGTGGCCTTGTGTGCCCTTGGGCGATTGTCTTGGCGCTGGGCCGCGCTGCTGGGCTCCTTCGTCGTGGTGGGCGTGGTACTCACAGCCTCCAGAACGGGCACGCTCAGCGTGTTGATTTTGGCGCTGTGGGGCTTGGCCGATCGCCGCTTGCCTCGGCCCGCGCGCGTGCTGCTTGTCCTGGCGCCTTGCGTCTACGCAGTGGCCTGGGGGGGGTTGACCGCGTGGTCACAGTCCTCACAGCAGGCCTTTGGCGGTGCTGCGCGCTTGTCTGAACACGACGTCTCGGGTTCTCGCTTTGGCATTTGGTCCAACACCCTCACTTTGATCCGCATGCATCCGTGGTGGGGCGTGGGTTTTGGTGAGTTCAACTTTGCCTGGTCGCTCACGCCGTTCCCTGGCCGGCCGGTGGCTTTTTTTGACCACACCCACAACCTGCTGCTGCAGTTTGCGGTGGAGCTGGGGCTGCCCTTGGCCGCCGCCGTGAGCGGGCTGTTGTTGTGGGCCTTGTGGCGGGCCTGGCGTGGGCGTTGGCAGGCTGAGGGCCCGGGCGGGGTGGCTTCGCGCAGCGCCTGGATCATGGTGGTCTTGATGGCGCTGCACAGCCAATTGGAGTACCCGCTTTGGTATGCCTATTTTTTGCTGCCATGTGCCTGGGCCTGGGGCTTTGCACTGGCCACACCCCTGCAGCCAGGGCTTCCCTTGCCTGCGACCCCCTGGACCCGCAGCATGACCTTGGCTGCGGCCGCGCTCATCATGGGCGCTGCGGGATCGGTGGTGGACTATCGGCGGGTGTCCGACATTTTTACGTCCTATGACGGTGCTGCGCCGCTGTCTGAACGCATTGAAGCGGGCAAGCGCAGTGTGTTCTTTGCGCATCATGCCCACTATGCGGCGGCCACCGTCACCGACAAGCCGTCTCAAGCCATGGACAGCCTGAATCAGGCCACCCATTTTTTGCTTGATACCCGTCTGATGATGGCCTGGTCACGCGCCTGGCATGAGGCGGGAGACGACGACCGTGCGTCGCACCTTGCCCAGCGGCTGCGCGAATTCCACAACCCCGCATCCGACGAATTCTTTCAATCTTGCTTGGCGAGTCCCCCAGCCATGGGTTCCCCACCAGCGTCCTCACCTGCGTCGTCGCCTCCTGCGGCAAGTGCGGCAGCGTCGGTCGGCGCTGCAATGGCATTTGCCTGTGCCTCACCCGCGCGCGCCCTGGGCTGGAAAGACTTTTTGCCAGCAAAAACAGCCAAAGGCCCCTGATCGATCATGCACACCCGGCCGCGGGGCGTGGCCTCGGTGTGGCATTGGCGTGGAATCGGTGCGGGATCCGTGCGGTATCAGCGTGACATCAAGAGTCGCTGGAGCTGGCTTGCCAGACCCCCGACTTCCCGCCGCGCTTTTCCAGCAATCGCACGTCGCTGATCACCATGCCGCGATCGGCGGCCTTGAGCATGTCATAGATGGTCAAGAGGCCAAT
>RFSP01000132.1 GCA_009923895.1 Betaproteobacteria bacterium
AGTGAATGCCTGGTCAAACAGGTCTTGATGTTCGTGGCGGTCGAGCAAGCACGCGCACAACACGGCATGAAACTCTTGCCGTGAGTGCAGACCCGCCACTTGCAGGGCTTGCTGCGCCAACATGACCCGGTCGGTGCCCACCGGCAAGCCCGCATGGCGCAACACGCGGGCAAAGTGCATCACGTTGGTGGCCAAGTGGGCCGGGTTGCCGCCGTGGTTGCGCATCGGCGACTTCAGTGGCCTGCCGACTCCGCAGCCACAGCCAAGGCATCAGCCTCCACCCGGTGCAACAGACGCATGACTTCGTCACGATCGACCCGGGCGATATCGTCTTGGTACTTTAAGAGCAAGCCCAATGTGTTTTGCACGGCCACGGGGTCGAGCACCATGGCGCCCAACTCCATCAGCGCACGCGTCCACTCGATGGTTTCAGCCACACCGGGAAGTTTGTACAGCTCCAAACTGCGCAGGTGTTGCACAAAGCTCACCACCTGCTGCGCCAAGGCTTGTGGCGCCCCGGGCACCCGTCGGGCCAAGATCTGTGCTTCGCGGGCCGCATCCGGGAACCCCACCCAGTGGTAGAGGCACCGCCGCTTGACTGCATCGTGAATTTCTCGGGTGCGGTTGCTCGTGAGCACGACAATGGGCGGCTCTTGCGCTCGCACCGTCCCCAATTCGGGAATGGTGATTTGCCAATCCGACAAGACCTCCAGCAAAAACGCTTCAAAGGGCTCGTCAGCTCTGTCCAGCTCGTCAATCAGCAGCACAGGGGGAATGGGCTGGGCCGGGTCAATGGCTTGAAGCAACGCACGTCGAATGAGAAAGCGCTCAGAGAACAGTTGCTGCTCCATGGCGTGTCGGCCCTCTGATTCGGTGAGCCGAATCTCCAACATCTGCCGCGCATAGTTCCACTCATAGGCCGCGCCGGCCAGGTCCAGACCTTCGTAGCATTGCAGGCGAATGAGGGGCCGTTGCAAGGCGGCCGCCAGGGTTCGGGCGATTTCGGTCTTGCCCGTGCCCGGCTCGCCTTCCAAGAACAGCGGGCGTTTGAGGCGCAAGGCCAAATGAACCACGGTGGCCAACCGGGCGTCGGCCACGTAGTCTTGAGCCAGCAGGCGCTGTTGTGTCTCTTCGACCGGCGAAATCATCCGACCGCGCGTGCTGCGAGCACCGGGATCAATGCGGCACGGTACTGCGCAGACCCATGCAAATCGGTGCTCAAACCCTCAGAAGGCACCGTCGCGCCGGCCAAAGCCGCTGCTGAATAGTTGGACGCCAGTCGTGACTCCAGCGAGGTGGCCCGAAACGCGCAGGATGCAGCACCGGTGACCGCCACGCGAACACCTTTGGGCCCTTTGCTGACAAACACGCCCACCAAAGAGAAACGGGAGGCCGGTTGTTTGAACTTTTGCCAGCCGGCCTTCTCCGGCACCGGGAAGCTGACCGCCGTGATGACCTCGTCCTCGGCCAGGGCCGTGGTGTAGAGATCTTTGAAGAAATCATCGGCGGCAATGTCGCGACGGTCGGTGTGCACCGTCGCTCCCAGCCCCAACACGGCCGCCGGGTAGCAGGCCGCAGGGTCGGCATTGGCCAAGCTGCCGCCCAGGGTGCCCCGGTTGCGCACTTGACGATCTCCGATGTGAGCGGCCAGATGCGACAACGCAGGAATGGCTTTGGCCACGTCCGGGCTGGCCGCCACCTCGGCGTGGGTGGTCATGGCGCCGATGCGCACGGTGCCACCGGACACCGTGATGCCCTTGAGCCCTGGCACCGCAGAAAGATCGGCCACCGCAGACGGCTCAGACAGGCCCAATCGCATGGAAGGCAGCAGACTCTGTCCGCCGGCCATGAGCTTGGCGCCTCGCCCCGCCGCAGCTTTGGCGTCGGCCACCGATGTCGGCACTTGGTAGGTAAATGCTTGCATGTGAAGTTCTCCTCTCAGTGCGAATCAGGCCGCGGCTTGCGCCGCTTTCCAGACGGTGAAGGGGGTGGCAGGCATGGGCACGTCTTTCACGCCCAGCGCGTTGCAAATCGCGTTGATGACTGCAGGGGGTGAGCCAATGGCGCCCGCCTCGCCGCAGCCCTTCACGCCCAAGGGGTTGTGGGTGCAGGGCGTGCCGTGCGACGCGTCCACCACAAAGCTCGGCAGATCGTCGGCCCGCGGCATGGCGTAGTCCATATAGCTTCCCGTCAACAACTGCCCACTGGCGTCGTCGTACACCCCGTGCTCCAGCAGGGCCTGGCCAATGCCTTGAGCCAATCCGCCGTGCACCTGTCCTTCCACAATCATGGGGTTGATGACGTTGCCAAAGTCGTCGCACGCGGTGAAGCGATCGATCTTCACATGGCCCGTGGCAGGGTCGACTTCCACTTCGCAGATGTAGGTGCCGGCCGGGTAGGTGAAGTTGCTGGGGTCGTAGAAGGCGTTTTCATTGAGACCCGGCTCGAGCTTGTCGTGCGGGAAGTTGTGTGGCACGTAAGCAGTCAAGGCGACGTTCGCAAAGGGCACAGCCTTGTCGGTGCCAGCCACCTTGAACTGTCCGCCTTCGAAGACGACGTCAGAGTCGGCCGCCTCCATGAGGTGGGCTGCAATTTTGCGTCCCTTGGCGATGATCTTGTCCAGCGCCTTGACAATGGCCGTGCCACCGACCGCGAGCGAGCGGCTGCCATAGGTGCCCATGCCAAACAGGACCTTGCCCGTGTCACCGTGCTGGATGTCGACATCCTCCATCGCAATGCCCAGTTTGTCGGCCACCACCTGTGCAAAGGTGGTCTCGTGGCCTTGGCCATGGCTGTGGCTGCCCGTAAAAACCGTGACCTTGCCCGTGGGATGCACACGCACCTCGCCGGCCTCGAACAGACCGGCACGGGCACCCAGTGCACCGGCCACCGAGGACGGGGCAATGCCGCAGGCTTCGATGTAGCAGGCGTAGCCTATGCCCCGCTTGAGACCCTTGGCCGCGCTGGCGGCCTTGCGTTGGGCAAACCCGGCCACATCGGCCATTTGGATGCCTCGAGTCAAGGTGGCGTTGTAATCCCCCACGTCGTAGGTCAGGCCCACCGGTGACGCATAGGGGAAGGTGGTGATGAAGTTGCGGCGTCGGATCTCGGCCGGATCGATCTTCATTTCGGTGGCCGCCGTCTCCACAATCCGCTCCAGCAGATAGGTGGCCTCGGGCCGGCCCGCACCGCGATAGGCATCCACGGGTGCGGTGTTGGTGAACACGGCCGTCACTTCGCACCAAATTTTGGGCGTCTTGTACTGGCCTGCCAACAAGGTGGCGTGCAAGATCGTGGGGATGCAGGTCGAGAACGTGGACAGGTAAGCCCCCATATTGGCTGTGGTGTGTGCCCGCAAGCCCAGGAAGTGTCCCTGTGCATCCAGGGCCAACTCTGCCGTGGAGACGTGGTCGCGTCCATGGGCATCCGACAAGAAGGCCTCGCTGCGATCGCAAGTCCACTTGATGGGCCGACGCACTTGCTTGCTGGCCCACACCAAGGCCGTCTCTTCGCCGTAGAGATAGATCTTGCTGCCAAAGCCACCGCCCACATCGGGGGCGACCACGCGCAGTTTGTGCTCTGGGATGCCCAATACAAATGCGCACATCAGCAAGCGCTCAACGTGCGGATTTTGATTGCTGACGTACAGCGTGTAGGCGTCTTCGTGCGGATTCCAGCTCGCGTTGGCGGCACGGGGCTCCATCGCGTTGGGAATGAGACGGTTGTTGCGGAAATGCAAGGTGGTGACGTGAGCGGCCTTGGCAAAGGCCTGGTCGGTGCCCTCTTTGTCACCGATGCCCCACACATAGCATTGGTTGTCGGGTGCCTCGTCGTGAACGGCCGCCGCAGCCCCTTTGGCCTTGGCAGTATCGACCACCGGCGCGAGTTCTTCGTAGTCCACCTCGATAAGAGCCGCCGCCGCCCGTGCTTGCTCGAGCGTTTCAGCCACCACCATGGCCACCCGGTCGCCCACATAGCGCACCTTGCCATCGGCCAGCACCGGGTGCTTGGGCTCTTTCATGGGAGAGCCGTCGAGGCTGTTGATGAGCCAGCCACAGGGCAGGCCACCCACAGCTTTGAAGTGCTCTCCGGTGAATACACCCACCACCCCGGGCGCCGATTCGGCGGCCGACGTCTTCAGTGAGAGGATGCGTGCGTGGGCGTAGGGCGAGCGCAAGAAGTATGCGTAAGTCTGCCCATGCAAGGTGATGTCGTCGGTGTACTGGCCCTGCCCTGTCAAAAAGCGCGAATCCTCGCGGCGCTCGACGGCTTGGCCGATGAAACCCTGGCGTGCGTTCATGGTGAACTCCTTGGAATGGGTTGCGTTCAGGCGGACTTCATCGCTTGGGCGCCCTGCTGGACCGCCTTGACGATGTTGTGATAGCCAGTGCAACGGCAGATGTTGCCCTCCAGGGCCTCACGCACTTGCGCTTCACTGTGGCAGCCGTGGTGCTGCACCAAGTCCACTGCGCTCATCACCATGCCGGGCGTGCAGAAGCCACATTGCAGGCCATGACAGGCCTTGAATGCCGCTTGCATGGGATGCAACGTGCCATCTGCGGCGGCGAGTCCCTCAATGGTGGTGACAGACTTGCCACTGGCCTGCACCGCAAGCATGTTGCAGCTCTTGACGGCGTGGCCGTCGACATGCACCGTGCAGGCCCCGCACTGCGATGTGTCGCAGCCAATGTGCGTGCCCGTCAGGCGAAGGTCTTCGCGGATGAATTCGGCGAGCGTGGCCTGCGGCTCCACGTCACGCGTGACGCTCTTGCCATTGACCTGCAATGTGATTTTGTGACCCATGGGGTGTCTCCTGGTCTCCTGGATGCCTTGCGCCGCACCACGCGGCGTTGTGGACTTGGCCCTATCGTATTGCGTTGCTCAGCCGCCGCAAGGGCGGCGAAACCCCTAGAAAACCGGTTGACAAGCGCCCAGTGCGCCTTCGTGTGGGAGTAAGCTCGACCCATGGACAACATCGACCTGCAGATCCTGCGTCAGGTTCAGGCTTGGCGCGATGGGGGCCACCGCGTGGCCCTGGGCACCATCACCCGCACCTGGGGCTCCGCGCCCAGACCCCCTGGCTCCAGTGTGGCCATCCGCGACGATGGCCTGGTGGCGGGCAGTGTCTCGGGCGGTTGCATCGAAGACGATTTGATCGACAAAGCCAAGGCCGGCGCCTTGGCCACGGGTTTACCCCAGGTGGTGCGGTACGGCATCGATGCGGACACTGCCCACCGCTTTGGGCTGCCCTGCGGCGGCATGATCGAGCTGGTGCTTGAGCCGGTGGAGGAACGCACCCAGTTGCCCGGGCTTTTGCGCCGGCTTGAAGCCGGTGAACGGGTCAAGCGCAAACTCACCTTGGCATCGGGCGATGTGACCCTGGATGTCGGGGGCCCGGCCGATGAATTGGAATTGACCGAGACCCATTTGATCACCCACCACGGACCCTCGTGGCGCATGCTCATCGTCGGTGCGGGTCAGTTGACGCAATATCTCGCACCCATGGCCGCGGCTTTGGGCTATGAAGTGCTGGTCTGCGACCCGAGAGAAGAGTACCGGGCGGGTTTTGTACCCGACAAAGCCCGTCTGGTGGATGGCATGCCCGACGACGTGGTGCGCGCACTCCAGCCCGACGGTCACACCGCCATCGTGGCCCTGACCCACGACCCC
>RFSP01000133.1 GCA_009923895.1 Betaproteobacteria bacterium
ACCAAATCAACGTCGGCGAGTGACGACAACACGGTACGGTTCAGGGTTTTGTTCAAAGCGGCCGCATGGCGGGTCTGGAAACCCGGCGTATCCACAAAGACATACTGCGCCTCCCCCACGGTTCGGATGCCGGTGATCCGGTGGCGGGTGGTCTGGGCTTTGCGTGAGGTGATGCTCACCTTTTGTCCCACCAAGGCATTGAGCAAGGTGCTCTTGCCCACATTGGGACGCCCCACGATGGCGATCAGGCCGCAGCGCAAAGTCGTGCTCATGGTGGGGTTCATGGTGGGCTCATGCCGTGGAAGGAAGTTGGTTGAGCATGTCCAACATCTGCCGCGCCGCCTCTTGCTCGGCCGCGCGACGAGACCGTCCCTGGCCATGGGCCAGGCGGGCCGCCCCGCCGGCGGGGCCACTCACCTCGCAGACCACCTCGAACGTCTGGGCATGGGCCTGACCGTGGGTGGCGACAATCCGATAAACAGGCACGCTGAGTTTGCGCGCCTGCAGCCACTCCTGCAGGGCGGTCTTCGCATCCTTGCTCCAACGCCCCACGTCGCCAGCCGCAATGACGTCCCCAAACAGGCGGGTCACGACTTGGCGTGCCGCCTCATAGCCCCCATCCAAAAAGGTGGCGGCGATGAGCGCCTCGACGGCATCGGCCAAGATGGACGCTCGCTGAGCCCCCCCTCCTCGCGCCTCCCCTTCGGACAAGCGAATCAAATCCGACAGCCCCAAGGTCAGCGCCACCTGGTGCAAGCTGTCTTCTCGCACCAAGTGGGCCCGCACCCGAGTCAAGTCGCCCTCATCCGACCCTGAAAAGCGTTCGAACAACAGCGCGGAAATCACCACATTCAGCACCGCATCGCCCAAAAACTCCAGCCGCTCGTTGTGGGCGGCTCCGAAACTGCGGTGGGTTAACGCGCGATGCAAGTGCTCGGGGTGGGCGAAGGAATGGCCCAACGCCTGTTGCAAGCCGTTCAGGCGGTCAACAGTCAAGGCGGGCTCCCTACAGATTGCCGCGGCCCCGCGGGCCTCGCCATGACGTCTTCACTGGAAGCTGCCAATGCGCCCGAGGTTGCCAAAGTTCATCCACACGTAGAAGGCACGGCCGACGATGTTCTCGTCTGGCACGAAGCCCCAGAAGCGCGAGTCCTGCGAATTGTCGCGGTTGTCACCCATCATGAAATAGTGCCCCGGCGGTACTTTGCAGGTCACACCCTCTGCGGTGTAGCGACAGTTCTCGACAAACGGATAGCGCTTTTCCAGGCCGCCAAAAAATGCCGGCCGCTTCGGATCCACGAGCAGCCGATGGGGCTGCTCGCCCAATTTTTCTGCAAATTGGGGCGCGTAGCGCATGCTGTCTTCGTCGTAGTACTCCCCCAGGGGCTGCATCGGCACTTCCTTGCCGTTGATGGTCAGACGCTGGTTGACATAGGCCACCTCGTCTCCCGGCACCCCCACCACCCGTTTGATGTAGTCCAGCCGCGGGTCGGGCGGGTAGCGACCGGCAGACGAACGCCGTAGGTGAACTTGTTCACCAAGATCAGGTCCCCCACCAGCAGGGTGGGCACCATGGAGCCCGATGGGATCTTGAAGGGCTCAAACAAAAACGAGCGCAATACAAACACCACCAAAATCACCGGGAAGAGCCCTGCGGTCCAGTCGAGCCACCAGGGTTGCATCAGCAGCCGCTGCTTGGCTTCTTCGACGTTGCCATCGACCTTGTCGATGCCGAGCTTTTGCAACTCCGCACGTCGAGCGGCATCGGCCTGCTCCACGGCCTGCGCAGCCGCTTGGCGCTCAGGCAGAAACTTGAAGCGTTCGGCCAGCCAGTACACGAAAGTCACGACCGTCAAAATGAACAACAGCAACGAGAAGTTGCCAATCCAAAACCCAAGAAACCAGCCTCCCAAATAGACGATCAGGGCTGTGAACAAGGCGGCGGTGAGTGAACTCATGGGGCTCCTGGACTCATTCTTCCACTTGAAGGATGGCCAAAAATGCCTCTTGAGGCACTTCGACCGACCCGATTTGCTTCATGCGCTTCTTGCCGGCTTTTTGCTTTTCTAGCAGCTTGCGCTTGCGGGTGATGTCACCGCCGTAGCATTTTGCCAGCACGTTCTTGCGCAGCGCCTTGATGTTCTCGCGGGCGATGATGTTGGCACCGATGGCGGCCTGAATGGCCACGTCATACATCTGCCGGGGAATGATCTCGCGCATCTTGGCCGCGATTTGGCGGCCGCGATGCTGCGACTGGCTGCGGTGGACGATCAGGCTCAGGGCGTCGATGCGGTCGCCATTGATGAGCATGTCCACCTTCACCACGTCGGCAGCGCGGTACTCCTTGAACTCATAGTCCATCGAGGCATAACCGCGTGAGACGCTTTTGAGTTTGTCAAAGAAGTCCAGCACGATCTCCGCCAGCGGCAACTCGTAGGTCAACATGACCTGACGCCCGTGGTAGGCCATATTGAGCTGAATGCCACGTTTTTGATTGGCCAGGGTCATCACCGGGCCCACATAGTCTTGTGGCATGTACAGGTGAACCGTCACGATGGGCTCGCGAATTTCGCGAATGCGCCCCATGTCGGGCAGTTTGCTCGGGTTCTCCACCTCGATCACCTCGCCGTCACCCACCTCCACTTGGTAGATCACGCTCGGGGCTGTGGTGATCAGGTCCTGGTCAAATTCGCGCTCCAAGCGCTCCTGCACGATCTCCATGTGCAGCAGACCCAAAAAGCCGCACCGAAAACCAAACCCCAGGGCCTGACTCACCTCGGGCTCAAAGCGCAGGGAGGAGTCATTGAGCTTGAGCTTCTCCAGTGCGTCGCGAAGTTGGTCGTACTCGCTGGCTTCGGTGGGGTAGAGCCCCGCAAACACCTGGGGCTTGATTTCCTTGAAACCTGGCAATGGCTCGCTGGCCGGACCGGCATTGTTGGGAAGCTTTTTCTCCAAAGTGATGGTGTCGCCCACCTTGGCAGCATGGAGCTCTTTGATCCCACTGATGACGAAACCCACCTCGCCGGCGTGCAGCGCGTCGCGAGCGATGGACTTGGGCGTGAACACCCCCATCTGCTCCACGCCATAGACGGCGTTGGTGGCCATCATGCGAATTCGATCACCGCGCTTGAGTGAGCCGTCGACCACGCGCACCAGCATCACCACGCCCACATAGTTGTCGAACCAACTGTCAATGATCATGGCCCGCGGCGGGCCTTCCGGGTTGCCCCGGGGCGCGGGCATGCGGGTGATGACCGCCTCCAAGATGTCGTCGATGCCCAGACCCGTTTTGGCCGAGCACGGAATGGCGTCAGAGGCGTCAATGCCAATCACGTCCTCAATCTCCGCCTTGGCGTTGTCCGGATCGGCCTGCGGCAGGTCCATCTTGTTGAGCACCGGCACCACCTCAACGCCCAGGTCGAGTGCGGTGTAGCAGTTGGCCACCGTCTGCGCCTCCACCCCTTGGCTGGCGTCCACCACCAGCAACGCCCCCTCGCAAGCCGACAAGCTGCGGCTGACCTCGTAAGAGAAGTCCACGTGACCCGGCGTATCAATGAGGTTGAGGTTGTAGACCCGGCCGTCGCGCGCGGTGTACTGCAACGCGGCGGTCTGCGCCTTGATGGTGATGCCGCGCTCACGCTCGATGTCCATCGAGTCGAGCACTTGCGCTTCCATCTCGCGATCGCTCAGGCCTCCGCAGCGTTGGATGATGCGATCGGCCAGCGTGCTTTTGCCGTGGTCGATGTGGGCAATGATGGAGAAATTACGGATGTGGTTCAAAGCGGCGCGTCACAGGTAAAAAAAAGGCGCGTCGAATGGGTGACGCGCCTTCCAACAAAAAGATTTGGCAACTGCTTGTTGGAAGGCCATTGTATCGAAATCGCCCCCTTCAAAACCCGCATCAACACTGGCTTTGCGGCCGTTGCGGCGTTCCAACAGCATTTTTCATCCACAAGTTATCCACAAGCTGTGAACCACTTCGGATGAACCCTGAGGACTTTGCGCAACAACCCGCTTCGCCTTGCCAATCAAGTGCAAAAAGGACGGTCCAAGTGCCCAGATTCTAACTTTTCTATGAGGCAATCTCGCCCCCTGAAATGCCCGAAAGTGGTCGTCCACTCACTTCAGTCACCCACCCCTCCCCTTTCAGGGTGTGGCGCGGATGCACACCCCTAGGAGCGTGAGGGTGATTGCGGCGCAATGCCTGACTGAATTACTGGAGTGCTCTGGACGACCCCCCGCCCCCCGCGACGTCTGCGCAGGGAGCACGGGGTCAAAGGCCACCCCGATCGCTCCGAGATCGCTCCGAGATCGCTCCGAGATCGCTCCGAGATCGCTCCGAGATCGCTCCGAGATAGATCACTTCCCCGGCCGAATGACCAGGTAGTTCACCCACTCTCCGCGCTTGACCAACACGCTCGCCGCGCGGGCTTTTTCCAGCTTGGCGGCCAGCGCGGTGAACTGCTTGGTGTCGGTCACCTCGGTGTTGTCGATGGACAAAATCACGTCACCCTCGCGCAGACCGGCGCGTGCCGCCGCGCCTTCGACGCTTTCCACCTTCACACCGCCCTTGACCTTGAGCTCTTTCTTTTGGGCGTCGGACAGATCGGACGCCACGATGCCCAAGGCATTCTTGGCCGCCGGCACGCCGCTCGGCTCCGCGGCCGCCCGCTTGACCGGCTTGTCGGCTTCAAACTCGCCCACGGTGACCGTCAAGTCCTTGGTGGCTCCCCGCCGAAAAACCTGCAGCACGGCCTTCGACCCTGGCTTGAGCGCACCGATCATGCGCGGCAGGTCGCCGCTCTTGTCGACCACTTTGCCATCGACTTTCAAAATGATGTCGCCCGGCTCGACGCCCGCCTTCTCAGCCGGCGCACCGGCTTCCACACTCTGCACCAAAGCGCCTTGCGGCCCCTGGGATGTGGCACCTTTGGGGAGGTTCAAAGACTCCGCCACCTCTTTGGTCACAGGAGCAATTTGCACGCCGATGCGACCTCGAATCACCCGGCCGCCAGCCCGCAGTTGATCGGCCACCCGGGTGGCTTCATCGATGGGGATGGCAAAGCTGATGCCCATAAAGCCCCCCGAGCGGCTGTAAATTTGGGAGTTGATGCCCACCACCTCGCCGCGCAGGTTGATCAATGGCCCTCCCGAATTGCCAGGGTTGATGGCCACATCGGTCTGAATGAAGGGCACCAGTTCGCCCGTGTCGCGCTGCTTGGCGCTCACGATGCCCGCCGTGACGCTGTTGTCCAAACCAAAGGGTGAGCCGATGGCCATCACCCACTCACCCACCTTCAGCCGGTTGGTGTCGCCGATCTTGACGACCGGCAAGCCGGTGGCGTCGATCTTGACCACCGCCACATCGGTGTTGGCGTCCGCACCCACGATGCGCGCCTTGAATTCGCGCTTGTCCGGCAGGGTCACCAGCACCTCATCGGCGCCATCCACCACATGCGCATTGGTCATGATGAAGCCGTCGGCCGTCAG
>RFSP01000134.1 GCA_009923895.1 Betaproteobacteria bacterium
GTTCGCCATTGCGCAGCTGCACGATGATTTCCTCGGCGTCTTCTTTGTTTTGGGACCGTTCCACCGCTTGACCCACCACCGCACCGGCCACGGCGCCCAAGACACCGCCCACGGCCGATTCACGCCGCCCACCCACCGAACTCCCGGCGATGGCGCCCACCGTCGCGCCAGCCGCGACCCCTGCCCCTGAGGGGTGGTTCTCCACAGACACCGACCGGATGGAAAGCACCACGGCGTCCAAGACGGTGGACATGCGCCCCGTCTCCGCGCGGGAAATCACGTCACTGCGGGTGGAAGTGGCACAGCCGCCCATGACGCCCAAGGTCAGGGCCACTGCAAGCGAAATTGAAACAAAGCGGATCATGAAATTCCTCCGTGGATGGCATTGCAACGTCTGGCCTGCCGTCAGCGTTGACCTGGGGCAAGGTAAACAAAGTAAAGCTTCATTGCCGACGCGCAGGGTTCGCCTGCGGCGAGCCTCAACCGTGGAGCCGGGAATGCCGGGGCACGCTGGCCAGGAGGAAATCCATTTGATCGCTGAGGATGCGACGTCCTCGCAAGATCATGTCCTCGTGCAGGTTGGGAATGTAGGGCAGGTAGTGCAGCGACAGCCCGGCCTCTTCGGGCAGGCGGTTGCCCTTGTGGCCATTGCAAGCCCGGCAGGCGGTGATGCAATTCATCCAGGTGTCTTGCCCTCCCCGAGAGACCGGCACCACGTGTTCACGTGTCAGGTCATCCCGGTGAAACCTGTGCCCGCAGTAGGCGCACACATGCCGATCGCGGGCGAACAGCTTGGGGTTGCTCAGTGCCGGCGCCTCGCGCCAGGCCCGGCTGGGAATCGAGCCGCGAACGGCAATGATGGGATGGACTTCGATGAGAGATTGCAAGCCGGTGGTCCGTTGGACGCCGCCGCGCAGCGTGTGCACGGTGTCTCCCAAGGTCCAGGCCACAGCGTCTACCGCATACAGCGTGGCAGCCTCCTGCGAAGAAATCCACGCCTGAGGACGGCCAGAGACATCCAGTTGCAACACTTCCATGGAACGGTCACACCTCCATGGACCCACAGGATACCAAGAGTTCGGGACATTGAGACGCCGGCAGTCGGTGTAAAATAGAACGGTCGTTCTATTTTGATGGAGCATTGCGAGTGTTGGCGCCCTCTGCTGTGATGTCCCCGCCGCCATTGAACTTGCCCAAGGGGCAGATGACCCGTGCGGCCATCCTCGATGCGGCCTTGGAATTGGCCTCGCGCAATGGCTTGGAGGGTTTGTCCATAGGCATGGTGGCTGAGCGCATGCACATGAGCAAGTCGGGCGTGTTTGCGCACTTTGGCTCGCGCGAGGAGTTGCAAATTTGTGTGATCCGCGAGTACCACCGGCGCTTCAGGGCCGAAGTCTTCGAGCCGGCCTTGCAGCAACCTCGCGGGCTGCCGCGTTTGCGCCATTTGTTTGAAAGCTGGGTGGCCCGTGTGTCCCTGGAGCGGATTTCTGGATGCATCTACATCAGCGGAGCCGTGGAATTTGACGATCGACCCGGCGCGGTTCGAGATGCCTTGGAGGGGATGGTGCGAGATTGGCAGTCCGCACTCGAGCGCTCCATCGCGCAATCGGTCCAAGAGGGCCATTTGGCCGCAGCCACCGATGCTCAGCAACTGTTGTTTGAGGTGCATGGGCTTATCTTGGCCTTGCATCACGATGCCAAGTTCTTGCGCATGCCGGGAGCGGTGGATCGGGCCTTGCACGCGTTTACCCGGTTGATCGAGAGGCATGCGGCCTTGCCCAAGTCTCGCCGATCGACCGGCTCATCCTCTTGATTTCAATTCACTTTTGATCGTCGGAGCTTTCCATGCCTACTTACACCCCGCCTTTGCGTGACATGCAATTTGTGCTGCATGAACTGCTGCAAGTCACCCCCATCCTCCAGCAATTGCCGCGGCACGCCGACATGGACGTGGACACCCTCAACGCGGTGCTCGAAGAAGGGGGCAAGTTTGCATCGGAGGTGATCTTTCCGCTCAACCGGTCGGGCGATGAAGAAGGATGCACCCTGGATCCAAAGACACATGAAGTGACCACGCCGACGGGATTCAAAGAGGCGTACCAGGCCTATGTGGCTGGGGGATGGCCGTCGTTGGCGTGTGACCCAGAATATGGCGGCCAAGGCTTGCCCATTGTGCTCAATCAGTGCATCTACGAGATGCTCAACTCCGCCAATCAGGCCTGGACGATGTACCCCGGTCTGTCCCATGGTGCTTACGAGTGTCTCCACGAGCACGGGACGGCCGAACAAAAGGCCATGTACCTGCCCAAGCTCACCAGTGGAGAGTGGACCGGCACCATGTGCTTGACTGAGCCACACTGCGGCACCGATCTCGGATTGCTTCGCACCAAGGCTGAGCCCGTGGCGGGTTCCTCGCCGGGCACCTATCGTCTGACGGGCCAAAAGATTTTCATCTCAGCCGGCGAGCATGCCTTGGCGGCCAATATTGTTCACTTGGTCTTGGCCCGTTTGCCCGATGCGCCAGCCGGCAGCAAAGGCATTTCGCTGTTTGTGGTCCCCAAATTCAAGGTCCATGCCGATGGCACCCTGGGTGAGCGCAATGGCATTTACTGCGGGGCTCTTGAGCACAAGATGGGCATCCACGGCAACTCCACCTGCCAGATGGTTCTGGACGGCGCCGAGGGCACCCTGGTGGGCCAGCCGCACAAAGGACTGGCGGCCATGTTTGTGATGATGAATGCCGCGCGACTGGGCGTGGGCAACCAATCATTGGGCCTGACCGAGGTGGCTTACCAAAACGCCGTGGCTTACGCCAAAGACCGCCAGCAAATGCGCAGCCTCACCGGCCCCAAGGCACCACAGCAGCCTGCAGATCCCATCATCGTGCATCCCGACGTGCGCAAAATGCTCCTCACAGCCCGCGCTTACGTCGAGGGCGAGCGCGCCTTGGCCATTTGGTGTGCCTTGCTGATCGATCAGGAGCTGTTCAGCGAAGACGAGACGCAGCGCCAAGAGTGTGCCGACCTGGTGGCGCTGCTCACCCCCATCATCAAAGCCTTTTTCACCGACAACGCTTGGATTGCCACGTCACACTGCATGCAAGTCTTTGGCGGACACGGCTACATCCGCGAATGGGGCATGGAGCAGCACGTCCGCGATGCCCGCATCAACATGATCTACGAGGGGACCAACACCATTCAATCGCTGGACTTGTTGGGGCGCAAGGTCTTGGGTGACAGCGGCAAGAAACTCAAGAAATTTGGAAAGCTGATCCAGGAATTCATTGAAGAAGAAGGTGTCAACGAGGCCATGCAGGAGTTTGTCAACCCGCTGGCAGACCTGGGGGACAAAGTGACCAAGCTCACCACCGAGTTGGGCATGAAGGCCTTTGGCAACGCCGACGAGGTGGGCGCGGCCGCGGTGGACTACTTGCGTGTGTGTGGCCACCTGGTGTTGGCGTATTTTTGGGCCCGCATGGCCAAGGTGGCCATCGAGAAGTCGGGTTCGGGCGACGCTTTTTATGAAGCCAAGTTGCACACAGCCCGTTTTTATTTTGCCAAGCTGCTGCCGGAGACAGCCGGTCTGATTCGAAGCGCCAGGGCAGGGGCCGCCCCCTTGATGGCGATGGATGCCCACCTTTTTTAACCATCAACCACGGAGACACCAGTCATGAAAAGAGAATTGACCACCCTGCTCAGCATCCTTTTGTGGGCGATGGCGGGCTCAGCGTTGGCTCAGGCCACCCCGGTGGGCTTGTGGAAGACTATCGACGACGACACCAACCAAGAGAAGTCCCACGTGCGCATCTCCGAAGCGGCGGGGGCGCTGTCGGGCAAGATCGAAAAGATTCTGGACCCGACCAAGCAAGACAGCACCTGCGAAAAGTGCAGCGACGCACGCAAGAACCAAAAGGTGCTGGGCATGACCATCATTGAAAACGTGAAAAAGGCCTCGGGCGAGGACCATTGGGACAGTGGCACCATCCTCGACCCCAACAACGGCAAAACCTACAAGGTGCGATTGACGCCCAAAGATGGGGGCAAGGTGTTGGAAGTCCGGGGCTTCATTGGGCCGTTTTATCGCAATCAGAAATGGCTGAGATTGGAATGATCATGAAACGTTTTATCGTTCGCAAAGTGGCCGTCCTGGGGGCGGGTGTGATGGGGGCACAAATTGCAGCCCACCTGGTCAATTGCAATGTGCCTGTGGTGCTGTTTGATCTGCCTGCCAAAGAAGGCCCGAAAAACGGCATCGTTCAAAAGGCGATTGACAACCTCAAGAAGATCAAGCCTGCGCCCCTGGGCGTGGCGGAGGACGCCGGTCGCATCACCGCGGCCAACTACGAAGAGCACTTGGGTCTCTTGGGTGAGTGCGATTTGGTGATCGAGGCGATTGCCGAGCGCATGGACTGGAAGCTCGATCTCTACAGCCGCATTGCGTCGGCTTTGGCGCCTCACGCGATCGTGGCAAGCAACACCTCTGGATTGTCGATCACGCAACTTTCCGAAGCGTTGCCACCCGAGGTGCGCCCGCGTTTTTGTGGGATTCACTTTTTCAATCCGCCCCGCTACATGGCCTTGGTGGAGCTCATCCCCACTCACACCACGCAGCCTGCGGTGATGGATGACCTGGAAGCCTTTGTCACCACGGCATTGGGCAAGAGTGTGGTGCGCGCCAAAGACACCCCCAATTTCATTGCCAACCGCGTGGGCATTGCGGGCATGTTGGCCACCATGAAGGAGGCACAAACCTTTGGCTTGACCTATGACGTGGTGGATGACCTCACTGGAAAAAAACTCGGTCGGGCTTCTTCGGGCACTTTCCGCACCGCCGATGTGGTGGGTCTGGACACCATGGCCCACGTCATTCGGACCTTGCAGGACAACTTGGGCACGGGCAAGCGCTCGCCCGATCCCTTTGAGGCGAGCTATGCCACGCCCCCTGTGCTTTCGGGTCTGATCGAAAAGGGCGCGCTGGGCCAAAAAACAGGCGCTGGTTTTTTCAAAAAGGTCGGCAAAGACATTTTGCGGCTCGATCCCGCCACAGGAGACTATGTGGCAGCCGGTGGCAAAGCCGACCCCATCGTCGAGCGAATGCTCAAGAAGCCGGCGCCTGAACGCTTGAAGCTGTTGCGGGAGAGCACCAACCCTCAAGCCCAATTCCTTTGGGCCATTTTGCGGGATGGTTTTCATTACGCAGCCGTGCATCTGGCCTCCATCGCAGATTGCGCCCGCGATGTGGACTTTGCCATGCGCTGGGGGTTTGGTCTGAAGCAAGGTCCGTTTGAGTTGTGGCAAGAGGCCGGATGGACGCAGGTGGCTCAGTGGGTGCAAGCCGACATTGACGCCGGCAAAGCCTTGTGTGCCGAGCCCTTGCCCCGTTGGGTGTTTGAGGGCCCTGTGGCTGAACACGGTGGCGTGCATTCGCCGCAAGGCTCGTGGAGCCCGGCTCGCCAGGTGTGGGTGCCCATGAGTGAACTGGTTGTCTAC
>RFSP01000135.1 GCA_009923895.1 Betaproteobacteria bacterium
GTTCATGTACAACGACGACGGCAGCTTGCGCCAGTTTGAAAAACACATCGGTGTTATCGATAACGCCGGTAAACGCGTAAGCCCCTGGCCCGAAGGCAGACAAGGGGATGTCGGTGGCGGTGTGCGCGCCACTGCCGCCAGGCACCTGGCCGGTCACCAGATAGCCGGCCGCATTGTCGCGGTCGGTGGGACGCGCCGGGTAGGTCTTGAGCTGGGCTTCGTTGGCCGAGGGATGGCCGCCCCCCTCACGCAGCGGCTGGGGGTTGGTGCGCCAATCTTCGTAGCGGTCGGCGTTGCCCCCATAGCCCACCAAGAGCCGGTAATCCACATCGGTGGTCTCGGGGTAACCATCGGCCGCCAGTCGGTACTTGGGAAACCCGGCACGCTCGTAGAGCCCCACCACCGGATCGCGGACGTTTTCGCGCCCCCCTTTGGCAATTTGCTCTTGCAGCTTCACGTCGGTCAACCTGGAAGCGCCAATGAGCGACACACCGGAGGTCTCGTGGTCAGCCGTCACAATGACCAGCGTGTCGGAGCGACGTTGCGCAAAATCGCGCGCCACCTTCACGGCGCGGTCCAACTCCAACGTGTCCAACAGCCAGCGCTCGGTGTCCATGGCATGGGCCTGCTTGTCAATGGAGGCCCCCTCCACCATCAACACAAACCCCTTGGGGTTGCGGTCCAGCACCTGCAGCGCCTTGGCGGTCATCTCTTCCAACATGGGTTGGTCGGGCAAGCCAAAGTCATCCACCACCGACCCCGTTTTGCCGGCTTTTTTCGCTCGACGCCCCTCAATCTTGTCCAAGGCCACATTCATGTTGGACAAGGCAAACAAGCCCAACAAAGCCTCGGTCTTCGAGCCGTCCACCGCCTCGAGTTCGCTGGCCGTGGACACGTAACGAAAGCCGGCGCGCTGGAAATCCGGGATGAGATCGCGGTCCTTGTCCAAGGCTCCCGGGTTGGCCCCCCAGCGCTTGACGAGGTCCGCCGTGTGGGCTTGCGCGGAGGAAAACGCATAGTCGGTGCGCTCGGCGCGGGCCGATCCGGTCTCGGTGGCCGGCAAGAACCAGCGACGCCCGCCGCCCATGAGCACCCGCAGGCCCGTGAGGTGGCGGTCGTCGAGAAACTGGTCGACGATGCCAGTGCCCGCGCCCCGGCTGCTGGTGTGGATGGCATTGCCAGCGGGTGTGGAATCGAACACGTCGGACGTGGTCACAATACCCAAAGACTTGCCTTGTAGACGATGCAAGTACTCACTTAAATATTCGATCCGGGGGTTGTCGAACGCGTCCACCGTGTCGTCTGGAAACACGCCTTCTTCATTGTTGGCGTTCTTGTTGCCGAGCACGTAGGCCGTCATGCCGGGCGAGGAATCGGTCACGATGGAATTGAGCGAAGCGGTCTTGACCAGGGCGGTGACCGGCAACGTGTCCATGGCCAGCGGCTGAATCGTTTTGCCCTGCGCATAGCCCCCCTGGACGATGCGCGCTGCCGTGCGTTGCGCCGCACCCATGCCATCGCCAATGAGCAAGATGATGTTGCGCACCTTTTGCCCTCCAGGCACCACACCCACCACCTCCAAGTTGCCCCGGGCGCTCACCGCCTGACCATCGCTTTGGGTGGCCGTGACCGAGAAGGTGTGGACCCCCGATTGCGCCCAGGAGACCGCCCGCACGGTGGCCACCACCGCATTGGAGGGCACCCCTTTGAGGCAGCCGCTTTCACACGTGCGCAAGGCCACAGGCGCTTCCACCGGGCGCCCCGCCATCTCAAAACGCACCCCGGTGATGGTCTTGCTGGCGTCGTCCGGCCGGATGGTGGCTTGCAAGTCAAATCGCTGACCGGGCAAAAACCGGGCAATGACAGGCTCGGCCTGGCCGCTGGCAAACAGCTCGCTGGGCGGCGTCAATCGTGTGACGGTGGGCGCGGCCTGAGAGAGCGACACCGCCCCCATGCCCCAGAAGAAGGCCAGGGTCCCTAAGATTCTTTCAAACTTCACGTTGATCATGGTCTTGGATCCAGCAACAAGCGCACCCAGGTGATGCGTCCGTCTTCCATTTCTTGCCGCCCCACCTGCAAGGTGCCCGTCAAGCGCAGCAGTCCCGGCGTGTAGAGCACCGGCGCATCCCGGTCGTTGGGCGGCATCAACACACAAAG
Source organism: Betaproteobacteria bacterium (assembly GCA_009923895.1). Taxonomy (GTDB): domain Bacteria; phylum Pseudomonadota; class Gammaproteobacteria; order Burkholderiales; family Burkholderiaceae_C; genus Rubrivivax. The sequence continues at coordinate 2,158 of RFSP01000135.1, forward strand.
CGCCGAGGCGGGCAGGTCATTGGCATCGCCATCGGCATGTTCACTCAGGGCCAGCGGTCGCGGGCTCAAAAAGAACCTCCCCACCGGCTTTTCTTCTTCTACCACCATATAGCCGGTGATGCGCACCCTTTGGCCATGCGCCGATTGCAAGGCGGGTGTCATTTTCGGGCCCCGCGTGCCCATGGGGCTGAGGAAGAAATCGGCGAATTTCAGCTCCAACGCGGTGGTGTCAGTGGCCCGGTCCGGCCTGCCCGATGGGCCCATGGCCAGGCCCGACACATGCATTGCCGCCACGCCCGCCACCCAGATCCAAGACATCCATCGCTTCATCACCCGCCAGCGTAGCGCATCCTGCCTAGAATGCACACCAGCCAAGGAGTGTCCATGAACGCACCGCTGTCGTCCCACGTCATGCCCGCCGTGTCGATTCGGCCTGTGCCCAGCGCCATGCTGCAGGCCCTGCAAGCCCAATTCGGTTCGCGCTGCTCCACAGCGCAAGCGGTCAGGGAGCAACACGGGCGCGACGAGTCGCCCTTTCCTGTCACGCCCCCCGAGGCGGTGGTGTTTTGCGAAAGCACCGACGACGTGGTGGCGGTGGTGAATTTGGCTCAGGCGCATGCCGTGCCCATCATCCCCTACGGCACCGGATCGTCCTTAGAAGGGCATTTGCTCGCGGTGCATGGCGGGGTCAGCGTGGACGTCAGCCGCATGACCGGCATCGTGCGCATCAATGCCGAAGACCTCACGGCCACGGTGCAGGCCGGGGTCACGCGCGAGCAACTCAACCTCGCGTTGCGTGATCAGGGGCTTTTCTTTCCCATCGATCCCGGGGCCAACGCCAGCCTGGGCGGGATGAGCGCCACCCGCGCCAGCGGCACCAACGCCGTGCGCTACGGCACCATGCGCGAAAACGTGCTGGGCCTGACGGTGGTCACCCCCAGCGGGACCGTGATCAAAACCGGCACCCGCGCCAAGAAATCGAGCGCCGGCTATGACCTCACACGGCTCTTTGTGGGCAGCGAGGGCACCTTGGGTGTCATCACCGAGGTCACCCTCAAGTTGTACCCCCTGCCCGAAGCCGTGAGCGCGGCCATTTGTCACTTTCCCACGGTGGATGCGGCTGTTCAGACCACCATCCAAATCATTCAAATGGGCATTCCCATTGCCCGTTGCGAGCTGCTGGACCGCCACGCTGTGACGGCTGTCAACCGGCATGACAAGTTGAACCTGCGCGAAACCCCCATGTTGCTCATGGAGTTTCATGGCAGTGAGGCCAGCGTGGAAGAGCAAGCCCAATGGGTGCAAGAGCTGGCCAAAGAGCACGGGGGCGAAGACTTTCAGTGGGCCCGATCGCCCGAAGAGCGCAGCCGCTTGTGGACCGCGCGGCACCGCGCCTACTTTGCGGCCATGCAAATGAAGCCCGGCTGCCGCACCGTGACCACCGACACCTGCGTGCCCATCTCGCGCTTGGCCGAGTGCATTGGCCTGGCCGTGGCCCAGGCCGATGAAGCCGGCTTGCCGTACTACATCGTGGGCCATGTGGGCGACGGCAACTTTCACATCGCCTACCTCATCGACCCCCAGCGGCCCGAAGAGCGCGCCACGGCCGAGCGGCTCAACTCGCAGTTGGTGTCGTTGGCGCTGCAACTCGAAGGCACCTGCTCGGGCGAGCACGGCATTGGCCTGCACAAAATGGGATTCTTGATCGATGAGGCGGGCGAGGCCTCCATTGGGCTCATGCGGTCCATCAAACACGCCATCGATCCCAAAAACATCATGAATCCGGGAAAAATATTTCAGTGGTAGGAGGTGCGCTGCGCCCGCGCGCGTGAGACCATCGCGGCACGATGAATCTCAACCTCTTCTTGCTCGCCTTTTGTCAGGGCATGTTCCTGACCAACAACGTCACCTTCATTGCCATCAATGGCTTGGTGGGTCTGGCCTTTGCCCCGGTGGGGTGGATGGCGACGTTGCCGGTCACCGGCTATGTGGTGGGTGGCGCCTTGAGTGCACCCTTGGTGGCCCGAGTACAAAGGCAAGTGGGACGCAAGCGCTCCTTCCAGTTGGGCTTGGTCATGGCCGCCGTCTCGGCCGCCCTGTGCGCCTGGGCCGCCAGCAGCCACCAGTTTTGGCTCTTGGTGCTGGCCACCTTGTCAGCGGGCTTTTACAGCGCCAACGCTTCGCTGTACCGCTTTGCAGGGCCTGAGCTCGCGGCGCCGCAGTTCAAAGAAAAGGCCATCTCTTTGGTGCTGGCCGGCGGCATCATTGGGGCCTTCATTGGGCCCAACTTGGCCAGCGCCACGCGCGATTTGTTCCCCGCACGCTTTGTGGGCTCGTACCTGGCGCTCATCGTCGTGGCCTGTGCGGCCTTTGTGGCCATGTCTTTCGTCAAGTTTCCCGCCCATCAGGCACCGGTCAAGGGCAGCAGCACCGGCCGGCCAGTGCGCGAGTTGATTCGCCAGCCGATCTTTGTGGTGGCAGTGTTGGCCGCCGCCCTGGGCTATGGGGTCATGAACCTGCTCATGGCGGCCACACCACTGGCCATGCAGCAGTGCCAGTTTCCTTTCAGCAGCGCCGCCTTGGTGCTGGAGTGGCATGTGCTGGGCATGTTTGTGCCGAGCTTTTTCACCGGCCATCTCATTAAAAAGTTTGGCGCCTTGCGCGTGATGTCTACCGGTGCGGTGCTCAACTTGGTTTGCGTGTGTGTGGCCTTGTCGGGCGTGGAGTTGTCGCAGTTTCTGGTGGCCTCCACCCTCTTGGGCACGGGGTGGAACTTTCTCTACACCGGTGCCACGGCCCTGTTCACCGAGGCCTACCGCCCTGATGAGAAAAACAAAGCCCAGGGCTTCATGGACATGTGCGTGTTCTCCACCATGGCGGTGACCTCGTTTGCTTCGGGCGCTTTGGTGACCACCCAAGGCTGGACCTGGCTCAACCTGGGCTCGTTGGTGCCCATTGGCTTGGTCTCCCTCGCGCTGCTGTGGCTGTCTGCACGGCGGCCGGTGGCCGCCGCCTGAGCACGCACGCGTCTTGGCGTCTTGATCAGCTCTCTTCCAACCCCAGCTTTTCCAGCAGGCCGTTGAGCTCATCGAGCGAGCCAAAGGCGATCGCAATCTCGCCTTGCTCGCCGCGTTTGGTTTTGCGGTGCACACGAATGTCCACGGCGGCCGCCAGCACATCGGCCAGCTGCTCTTCCAAGCGCACCAAGTCGCGCGACTTTTCTTGCTTCACACGCAACAGCGGCGCTTGACGGCCGTTGTTCAAGGCCTTGG
>RFSP01000136.1 GCA_009923895.1 Betaproteobacteria bacterium
AACTGCTCAGGCGGTGGAAGCCTTGGAGCGTGGCGAACGGCTCCTCAGCGACCCACAAAACCCAGAACCTGCAGAGCACGGCATACTGTTGGCTTGGAAGGGCTTGGCATTGCACTTGGCGGGGCGAGAAAGCGAAAGCATTCGCGCCTTGCAGCAGTCTCGGACCTTTGACATTGAGGGGTCCACCGCGGAGATGGTCGCGCGGATGCTGGGCGAGCCCATGGAAACGGCGAGGTCATGATGGATGCGATTCAAAAACTGATCCCTTCGTTTGCGCAAGAACTCGGCCCGGTGGCCTCGTCGGTCACTTCCGGCTTGGCCGCAGGTTCGGATGTGGATCGATTCAGAATGGCGCTGCTGTCCGCCCCGTCCCAACTCCCTCCCGGGGTCATTGAGTCGACGGTGGGGCCCGCATCATCAAACGCCTCTGCACCTCCCCAAGCCTTGTTGCAGCCCGCTGCCTTGGCGGGAGCCACCGAGCCGGCCCACAATTTGGGCGACGCCATCTTGCAAACGCTGCAGGCGGCGTCCACTCAAATGCAGACCTCTTGGAGCCAGGCGGCTGAAATCGTGCAGGCCCCCAACCTCCAGATGGCCGACATGCTGCAACTGCAAATGGCGGTGATCCAGACCAGCATCCAGTACGAGCTTTTGGGCAAGGGCATTGGCAAAGCCACACAGAACCTGGAACAAATTCTCAAGACGCAATGACCTTGATATGACTGTGCTTCCGTACCAAGGGTCCCACAGGATCCACGAATTTCTGATGGGTCTGCGCATCGGCGTGCGCCGAGGGCTTTCATGGCTGGGCGCCTGTGCGGCCGCCACACTGATCACGGCGTGCACGGGCAGTGTCGAGTTGCTCGCCTCCATTCCGGAGCCCGACGCCAACGAGGTCATCGCCGCGTTGGTCAACGCTGGAATTCGGGCCGAAAAGGTCGCTGGCAAAGAGGGCATGGTGGGTGTGAGGGTCGAAGCCCCCATGGCTGCGCGCGCTGTCGACACCTTGCGAGTGCTGGGGCTGCCGCGAGAGCATTTTTCAGGCATGGGCCAGGTGTTTCGAAAAGATGGCCTGATTTCTTCTCCTGTCGAAGAGCGGGCACGCTACCTCAGTGCCTTGTCACAAGACCTCTCGGCCACCTTGTCACGCATTGATGGCGTGCTCTTTGCCCGTGTGCACTTGGTGCTGCCGGAGCGGGGCCCAGCCAATGAGGCCGACACGCCCTCCACGGCAGCGGTGTTCATCAAGCATCAAAAGGATGTCGACCTGGAGTTGTTGCAACCGCAGGTGCGCCGCATGGTGGTCAACAGCATTCCCAATCTTGCACCCGAGCGTGTGTCTATCGTTTTGGTGCCCAGCAATGCCACCCGTCAATCCGTGCAGCTGGTGTGGACCACGGTCTTGGGATTTCGTGTCGAGGCGGATGCCGCCACGCCGCTGCGGGTGCTCCTTTCGGTGCTGGCCCTGTTGGCCGTGCTGGGCATTGGCGTGGCCTCTTACCTGGGCTGGAAATACCTCTACCTGCCCCGCAAGCCCGCCCCCTCCGAAGACACCGATGACGCGAAGGCGGAGGCGGCGTGAATTTGGCCCAACGGTTTTGGCGATTGCCCGAGCGCCTGGGACGCGAGGTGTTTCACTTCATTTTTCACCCCTCGCTCTACCTTCACTCTGAGCGAGCCCAGTCGGCGTTGCCTCCACATTTGAAGCCCCTGGCGTCATTGCCGCCAGGCGCCAAAGCCTCGGCGGCGTGGTGTGCGCAGCTTCCTGCCGTGGGCGAAGGGGACTTGGTGTTCGACCGGGTGGAGCACCGCATGGCCCTTCTGCCTCCTGAAGGTTTGAGGAGTTTGGCCCTGTGGGCTGGGGCCCTCGGCGTGTCTGCAGATTTGAAGCGGGTGGTCTTGCGCGAAGAACGCGAGAGCTTGGCACCACTGTTGCCTGATTCGGTGTGGGCCTGGATACACGCCCAAGACAGTCCCGCGCCGTGGCCTCCCACGCCTTTGCCATCGTTGTCGGCGTTGACCGAGCAGCTGCAATCCTGCGGATGGGCTTGTCTGGAGATGTTGTGTGAACAACTGCCTGCTTCGTTGGGTCAACGGCTGCGCTTGAAGTTGCCGTTGCTGCCCCAGGGCACCGGGCTCACTGCGCCGGCCGCCTCACAAGACGCCCTGAAGTGGCTGTCGCGAGCCTATGCACCTGCGGTGCAAGCTTGGGACCCGTCATGGGAGCCTCAGTGGCAGCAAGCCCTGGCGTCCGGTGCTTGAAGTCTCGGTGCGGAGTGCTCTGAGCATGAAATTCGTTCGACTTCAAGATCTCGAAGGTCGTCAGTGGGATCACATCGACCCGGCCCAAGTGGTGCTCAAAGCCAAAGACGTGGCTGTGTGGACCGATGCCCAAGCCCTGCTGGAGCGAGCCCGCTCCGACGCTGAGCGCATCCGCCTGGAGGCCACCCAAGCATTTGAGTCGGAGAAATCACGGGGCTACGAAGAAGGCCTGCAAGAGGCCCGCCTCGAACAAACCGAACGGATGATTGAAAACGCCACACGCATGGTGGAGTTCTTTGCCTCCGTGGAGCAGCGCATGGTGGGCTTGGTGATGGATGCGGTGCGTCGCATCATTGCCGACTACTCTGACGCCGAGCGGGTGATGGCTGTGGTGCGCAGCGGCTTGCACGTGATGCGCAACCAGAAGCAGCTCACCCTGCGGCTGGCTCCAGAGCATGCTCCCCAGGTCAGCGCGCGTGCGGCGGAGCTGTTGCAGTCCTTCCCCGGCATTGGCATGCTCGACATCGTGCCCGATTCACGCCTCAAAGGTGATGCGGCCATATTGGAGAGCGAGATCGGCGTGGTGGAGGCCAGCATCGACATGCAGATGCAGGCTTTGGAACACGGCTTTCAGAAGATGCTGGGAAGCCGTCAGTGAAGACCTTTGACTACGTCACCGACATGATGCAGCTGGCGCTGGAAGACACGCCCACGCTGCGCATCAAGGGGCGCGTGGTGCAAGTCGTGGGCACCATCATCAAAGCCGTGGTGCCTGCGGTGAAGATTGGTGAGGTCTGCATCCTGCGTCACCCTGGCGAAGACTTTGAGATGAAAGCCGAGGTGGTGGGCTTTGCGCGCGACGCCGCCCTGCTCACGCCCATTGGTGACATGTACGGCATTTCTGCCACCACCGAAGTCACCCCCACGGGGCGCGCGCACATGGTGCCGGTGGGCGACGGCTTGCTGGGCCGCGTGCTGGACGGCTTGGGGCAACCGCTGGACTTGGCCGAACGCGGCCCGCTCGAAGCGGATCGTTTCTATCCTGTTTTTGCCGAGGCCCCTGACCCCATGAAGCGGCGGGTCATCAAAGACCCGATGCCCTTGGGTGTGCGTGCCATCGATGCGCTGCTCACCTGCGGAGAGGGACAACGCATGGGTATTTTTGCTGCCGCAGGCGGTGGCAAATCCACCTTGCTGGGCATGCTGGTCAAAGGGGCCGCCGTGGACGTGACCGTGGTGGCGCTCATTGGTGAGCGGGGTCGCGAGGTGCGCGAATTTTTGGAGCACGAGCTCGGGCCCGAAGGTCGTCGTCGTGCGGTGATTGTGTGCGCCACGTCGGACAAATCGTCCATGGAGCGTGCCAAAGCCGCCTATGTGGCCACGGCCATCGCAGAGTACTTCCGTGACCAAGGCAAGAAGGTCTTGTTTCTCATGGATTCGGTCACCCGATTTGCCCGAGCCCAACGCGAGATTGGCTTGGCCGCCGGGGAACCTCCCACCCGCCGTGGCTATCCGCCCTCAGTGTTCGCCACGCTGCCGAAGTTGATGGAGCGTGTGGGCATGAATGACAAAGGCTCCATCACGGCGCTGTACACCGTGCTGGTGGAAGGCGATGACATGACCGAGCCCATTGCCGACGAAACGCGGTCCATTTTGGACGGCCACATCATTTTGTCGCGAGCGCTCGCCGCATCCAACCACTACCCTGCCATCGACGTGTTGGCCTCAGCCAGCCGTGTTCAAAACAACGTGGTCCCGCCCGAGCACCGGGCTGCTGCAGGGCGCATGCGCGAGCTCATGGCCAAGTACGCGGAAGTGGAGCTGCTGGTCAAGATTGGCGAATACAAGCGAGGAGGCGACAAGACCACCGACGAGGCCATCGACAAGATTGAGCACATCCGTCAGTTTCTCAAGCAAAGGACCGACGATCGCGCCGACTTTGACGCCACCCTGGGCTCCTTGAGCGAGATCACGGAACTGCCGCCCATTCCTGCGCGCGAGTCCGCGGCGGGCCATTGATGGAGCGCACCCATGGCCATGATCGACCAGTTGCTCACCATCAAGTCGTTTCGCGAGCGCCAGGCAGAAACCGCCCTGCACAAGACCCGGGTCGAATTGGCCGACGCGCACCGCATCGAAGAAGTCGCCGAACACGATTTGCACACCTTCATGCGTCAAGCGCAAGAGGACGAAATCCGCTGGTTTGAAGAATTGTGCTCGCGTGTGGTGAAGCTTCGAGACATCGAAGAAGTGCAGACCGATGTGGCCATCTTGCGGGCCGAACAAGCCCACAAAGAGCAGGAATTGGAGCAGGCCCAAGCCCGGCGGGCCCAGGCACAATCCACGTTCAATCAAGCGACCCAAGTCATGAAGGAAGCCACCACGGCCCGGGAAAAGTTCGAAGAACTGGCCCAGCAGCACCACGCCGCACTCGGAAAAGAAGCCGAACGCAAAGAGGACCTCGAGCTTGAGGAACTGGCCTCCATCGTGCGCGAGCGCGAAGAATTGAGGATGCACGCCGATGCCTGAGCGGCCCATTCATCTGGACTTGACGCCCCAGGGGCAAGTGCCATTTCAGGCCGAAGGTCGGCATCCGGGCACCCGCGACCCTGACCCGGAGTCGGCTCGCCGGTTTGCGCAATCGCTGGGCTCAGGCACCGCCGCCGACGAAAGCCGTGCAACCAACGGCGATGCGGCCCTGCCCCGTCCTTTCGATTTGCTGGGTCGCAAAGCGGCGCATCCTGCGACCAACGACCCTGCCGCGGCGCCCACCGAGCCCCTCTTGCAATCTTTGCAGGGCATGGTCCAGCAACTGATGGTGGGCGACGGCCAAGACGGACGCCGCATGTTGCGTGTGGAAATCGACCCCGAAGTGTTGCCAGGCGTTTCTCTGACTTTGCAGGAGGATGCAGGGGCTTGGGTCGCTGAATTCGAGTGCAATCGCGAGGAGAGCTTTGTGCTTTTGGCCCGCCCTGCATCGGAGATGGCCAAGAAGCTGGCGGACAGCCTGGGCCAAGACGCCGTCTGGCGCGTCACGGCTGAGGGTCTGCCCGCGGATGGGGCTTGGCAGTCGCTCGTGCAGACCCACCTCGCAAGGCCGGGCGTCGAGGCCTGTGCCAGCGGTGGATC
>RFSP01000137.1 GCA_009923895.1 Betaproteobacteria bacterium
TGGCCGCGTTGGTTGTGGCTGATGCCAACGCAAACCGGCAGAATCAGCTCATTTGATGAAAGTTAGTGCTTACTGCTACTAATCGGTTATTTTTAGACTCTGAATTTAGCGCTTGAGATTTTTGTCGGCTTCCGGTAGAGTCCTGATCTCACTTTGAGGGTTAACCCGTGAGTGTTCTGGGCTCCGTCGGGAAGGCTGCTGGCAAGTTAGGACTTGCTTTTCTTCTCGCCACGGCGTCGGTCCATGCACCGGCCAAAGGGCCGTCAGCAGCCGACGCCATGCAGGAGGTGGTGCTGTCTGCACTGCCCCCCGAAGCCCAAGTCACCCACCGGCTCATTCTTGAAGGCGGTCCGTTCCCCTATCCCAAAGATGGGACGGTGTTCGGCAACCGCGAACGGCTGCTGCCGGTTTATCCGCGAGGGTATTACCGGGAGTACACGGTCAGGACCCCGGGTTCGCGGGACCGTGGCGCCCGTCGCATGGTGTGCGGCGGCAAAGAGCCAGCGAAGCCCGAGGCGTGTTTTTATACCGCCGATCACTACGCGACCTTTCAAAGGGTTGTTCAGTGACCGGGGGCCGACGTTATTGTGTTGATTTGAGGACCCAAGGGGGAACGCGACCATGCAGTTGCAGACCATCCGACCGAACATCGTTCAAGCCATTCGAGCCTACCGCGTAGAGGACTTGATGGAAGCCGCCCAGGCGGCGGGCCAGCACTTCCTGTATGCCAACGTGGGCGCCGCGCAGAGCAAGCAAGAAGTGCTCGAGGCCATCGCCGAGGCTTTCACCTTTCCCTCTCACTTCGGAAAGAACCTGGACGCCCTTTACGACTGCATGACCGACTTGGTGCACAAGTCGGGTGCGCAGCCGGGGTTCGTGGTGGTGCTCGATCAGCTGCCAGACAACCCCCGCTTTGACCGTGAGGCCCGAGAGCAGCTGCTGGACGTGTTCCGCGACGCCGCTGATTTCTGGGGTGAGCGCCGTATCGCTTTCCGTTGCTTTTATTCCTTCGCCGTGGCGCGCTCTCAGCCGCTGGGCACTTGGGACCGTGCGGGCGCCGAAGGCGCACCCACCGAAACCGCGGTGGCCGTTCCTCCCAAACCGGCCCCCAAGGTGCCGGTGGCCAAGGGCGGGTTCAACCCGAACTTCGGCATGAACATGCCGATGATGAGCAGCGCCTTTGATACAGCGGCCTGGCTGAACGCGGCCTGATCGTCTCACCGCGCCGTGGCGGCGGCCAGGTCCACGAACTGCGCCACCGGCACCTCTTCGGCCCGGCGCTGAAGATCAAAGTCGCCGCGGTATCCCTGCTCATCCAACCACCGCCCCAAGGTGTGCCGCAGAAGCTTGCGCCGCTGAGAAAAGGCCACGGTGACCAGTTGTGACAGCCACTGCGGGTCGATGGACCGCGCTTGCGCATGCGGCACCATGCGAATGACCGCAGAGTTCACCGCTGGCGGGGGGTCAAAGGCCTCTGGTGGCACATCCAACACCACCTCCATGTCATAGCGCCACTGCAGCATGACACTCAATCGGCCATACGCTTTGGTGCCTGGCTGCGCCACCATGCGGTAGACCACCTCGCTTTGAAGCATGAAGTGTTGATCTTGAATGCGGTGGGCAAACGGCAACAAATGAAACAAGATGGGTGAGGAGATGTTGTAGGGCAGATTGCCAACAACGCGCAACATGCCATCGGCCGTAGGGATCAGGTCTGCAAAGTTCACGCTGAGCACGTCGGCCTCCACCACCTCGAGGCCTGGGTGCTGTCGAAGGCGCTGCGCCAGGTCGCGGTCGAGCTCGATCACCGTCAAGCGTCCACAACGGGCCAACAAGGGCAGGGTCAGCGCCCCCAAGCCGGGGCCGATTTCTACCAAGCGCGCTTGTGCCTCTTGCGGCCGCGGATCGATGGCCGCCACGATGGCGTCGATCACGCCCTCGTCCACCAAAAAGTGCTGGCCAAAGCGCTTGCGTGCGATGTGTTTCACGTCACACCTGTGCCGGCCCACATGGGGGCCTGGCCGAGGGTCTGGTTGAAAGCCTGGTGGGGATCTTGGTGGTGAGCCCGTTTTTGAGCGTGGTCATGCGAAGGCGTCAAAGCGGGGGCTCACGCATCTCGATGTAAGCGCGAGAGCGCAGATCGCGCACCCAATCGGCGTAGGCCTCTTCGAATTTTTGTTCGCGAAGCGCGTTTCTCGCCTGGTCGCGGACCTGACGGGGGTCGACGTCCACACGGCGGCGCTCCAAGACCTGCACCAGGTGAACCCCGAAGCGAGAAGTGACCGGCTCTGACAAGCCTCCCACCGCAAGACGGTTCATGGCTTCTTCAAACTCCGGCACCATCGTGCCGGGGGTGGCCCAGCCCAAATCGCCCCCTTGGGCCGCAGAACCGTCTTCGGAAATTTGCTTGGCCACGTCTTCAAAGTTGGTCTGGCGCTTTTCGATGCGATCGCGATAGAGGGCCAACTGCGCTTTGGCTTGGTCCAGGCTCATCCTGGCCGAGGGACGCAGCAGAATGTGACGCACCTTGGTTTGAGTGACTTTGTTGAGGTCCACCTCTTCGCGCGACAGGACTTTGAGCAAGTGAAATCCCGCGCCGCTTCGAACGGGCACGGGCGTGACCTCTCCCACTTTGAGTCGCTTGGTGTTCTCAATAAACAGATCGGGGTACTTGGACGCCGGTCGAAGCCCCAATTCGCCTCCGCGCGCGCGATTGCTGTCCTCAGACAATTCGCGAGCGACGAGGTCAAAGGCCTCGCCGGCCTGAATGCGCGCCAAAGCACGGTCGATCACCGCGCGCCGCTCGCTGAGTTGTGCCGGCATGGCTCCTTCAGGCACCGAGACCAAGACTTGCGCCAAGTTCAGTCCTGCCTCGAGAGCGGCCGCTTCTCTTTGTTGATTGAGGTAGCGGTCGATGTCGGCATCGGTGGTGCGAATGCGCCCATAGACCTCGCGCTCGCGGGTGCGCTCGACGTTGAGCTGGTCTCTCAGGTTGGAGCGATAGCGCGCAAAGTCCATGCCCTCGGCTTTGAGTCGGTCACGCAGCTGGTCCAGGGTGAGCTGGTTTTGAGCCGCAATGGCCTGCAGCGCCCGATCGAGCTCGGGGTCTTCGATGCGAGCGCCGTTTTCACGGGCAAAGGTGAGGATGGCCCGCTCATCGATGAGCGCATCGGTGATTTGGCGCTTGAACTCGTCGTCGGGTGGCAGCTTGACGCCCAACCGAGCCGACTCCTCACGGGCGCGCTGGGTGCGCAGGGCAATCTCCACCGCCGTGACAAGCTCTTGATTGACGATGGCCACAATGTAGTCACCGGTGCGCACGGCCGTCCGATCGGCCGCCTTGGTCGCTGCGCGGTCGGTGGCGTTGGGCCTGTTTTGTGCCCACGCTGGCGCACACGCGCAAATCACCCACGCACACACCAGGGCCAGAGATCCCACCACCCTCCGGCCTTGGCAGGCGGGGCGGGCTACTTGCAAATCAGTCATAGAGGTTCCGTTCAGAGGCTCCCGAGCGATCGCCGCGCAGGAGCTGGTATCCGGGAATATTGTCCTTCAAGACCCGCAAGGGGTTGGAACCCAGGCGAGACAACCCCACAAGCTCCAATTGCAGCAGCAATCGGGTGGTGGCCTCACTGCGACCCGTGGAAAGACGCTCGGCCACGACGCGTGCAATCCAGCATCCCGCGTCGAACTCGAAGCCCGCGATGGAATCGGTGACCCGCTTCTCGACGGGACTGTAGTTCACCCGCCCCACGCTGTAGAGCTGCCCGGAACAGCTGCCTCCGGAGCCACCCACTGCCAGGGCGGGCACGCCAGAGCCCCCTGACCAGCGGGCCACCGGCCATTGCCATCCCCACTCCAATTGCTCACTGGCGCCGCGGGTGTACCGGTAAGACGCATTGAACGTGCGGTACTCACCGGGACTGTAGCGAGAGGACAAAACCGCGCGCACGGGGCGCTGTATGTCGGCGTTGTAGCGCACCGTGGCGTCGAGGTTCCAGGCCGACACCACGCTGGTGGAGCCCACAAGCATGAGGTCGCTCACGCGGCGCGTCGATGGCGTGCCCTCGGGCGTGATTTGTTGGTCGGCCAGCTGAAAGCGCTGCACCACACCCAGGCGCAGCAGCTCGGATCCGCGTGTGGCGTCGATGACGCGGGAGACCACACCCAAATCGATTTGGTGGGCGTCAGACACCCGGTCAATGCCAGAAAACGCGTTGTCGGAAAAAATGGAACTCACGCTGAAGTCTTTGCCGGCCGAATCAAATGCCAGGTAAGCACTTTGGGCACGCAATGGGGTGCGCACCCACATCGCTCGAGGTTCCAAGGTTTGTTGCCAGGCGCGGCCCCAGGCCTCGAAGCGACGGTCAAACTCCAGCCCCGCGTCGACGCTGAGGGTGGGGACGGTGCGCGACAAGCGCTGGCGACCATCAGGCAAGGCTTGGTCCAAGTCGTAAGCCGCTGCATTGAACGACAAGCGAGGCGTGACCCAAACGCCTGATTGGCGCCACGGATAGGCCAGCGAGCCCAGGGCATGCCAACGGGTGGCGGTGGGACGCCAGCCCGGCGAGGACGCTGAAGCAACTGGCGTGGCATCGGGCAGCGTGAAGCGGTTGAGCTCGGTCTCCAAACCCCACTGCCAACCGGCCGCAAGCGACGTGATGCGCAAACCCGCTTGCGCGCTGCGATCGTAGGGCCGCAGGATGGGCGCATCGAGCGTTTGCAGCACCTGCCATCGTTGGGTGCCCAAGTAAACAGACGCTTCGCCCTCGCCCACCCACGCCCAGGGCCATCGCTGCTCCATTTGGGCGCGCAGTGGCAACAGTCGCGGAGTGAAGGCCGAGGTGGTGCGCGCTCGTGCTAGCAGCGCGCTCATGGGGTTCATCACCAGCCCCGAGGGCGAGCTGATCGGTGATGACGTGATGGACGGCGAGAGGGTTCAAAACTTTGAGCCTGGGGTCTTTCGCTACCTGGGGCCGGGCCAGCAAGTTACGGTGCCGAGCTTGGACAGTCCCGATGGTCAGTTTGAGCCATTCCTGCGGGCAATGCTGCGCGCCATGGCTGCAGGCATCGGCGTGCCGTATACGTCGCTGTCGGCTGATTACAGCCAGACCAACTACAGCAGCAGCCGGCTGGAACTGCTTGAGTCGCGCGACCACTGGCGGATTCTGCAATCGTGGATGATCGAAAACTTCCACCGCCGCGTGTTCCACGAGTGGATTGAGCTGGCAGTGCTGAGCAATGCGCTATCGCTACCCGGCTACGAGCTGGCACCCGAGCGCTTCAAGGCAGCGCGCTGGATGCCACGCG
>RFSP01000138.1 GCA_009923895.1 Betaproteobacteria bacterium
ACACCAGCGCCTGACAGCACTTCACGGCCGCAGACATAGGCCAGAAGGGAGTCGGGTGCATGGATGTGCTGTCGCAGCGCATCGGCCGCTTCGGCGGTCAGTTTCTGGCGGGCATAGGGGTTGTGGCCCTCCATCAGAATTTCGCTCAGGGCTTCGCCGTGGATTAAAGAATCAAGCATGGACATGGTGATGAACCTATTCAGTGATGCCAGGGACTGTACCCGTAAGCGGTTGTCTTCGTGTTTGGTCGGCTATTCGGGGCGTTTTTCCGTCATCCGCATGTCATCGTTTTGTCATTTCTTTCTAGGAAAATGGTGTGATGAGAGAAGCCGACGCCCCCCAACCGCTAAACGTCCTTTTTCTTTGTACACACAACTCGGCCCGCAGCATTCTGGCCGAGGCCTTGCTCAATCACTTGGGCCAGGGGCGGTTCAAGGCATTTTCAGCCGGCAGTTCTCCACGCGAGAACCAACAACCCAACCCACTGGCTCTAGAAACGCTGGCCAGCGCGGGGATTTCGACCACAGGACTGCACAGCAAGAGTTGGGATGTGTTTGCCTCTGCCGATGCGCCCACCATGGACCTGGTGATCACGGTTTGCGACAACGCTGCCGGAGAGGTCTGCCCCTATTGGCCCGGTCAGCCTGCGACCGCCCACTGGGGCTACGCCGACCCATCGGCCGGGGATGCTGCTGACGATGAAAAGCGCAGGGCCTTCATTCAAACGCTGCACCTGATACGGCGGCGCCTTGAAATCTTGGTGAATCTGCCAGCCGACCGTTTGAGCAAGTTGACGATTGAAAAGACAGCCCGCGAATTGGCCAACGTCTGACTGCCGGCGGTTTGGATTTGCAGGAATTGAGATGAAAGAACGCTCACTGCGGTCTGGCCATCACAGGCGCCTCATGCCTGGTGGCCTGTTCTGGCTTGCCGTCAAGTGAGGCTCTCGCCTCGGCAAAGCAATCGACGAGCGCAGGTAGGACCACCCCCGTTTGGGCAGAGCTTGTCCAGATGTGGCTGGTGATCTGGACCGCATTGGGATCGTCATAACAACCCCTTGAGAGGGCCTGCATGTCGGGCCAACGCTCAAATGTCAGCCCCAGGGTCGTTCCGCAGGTGGGACAAAAGTGCACGAAGACTTTTTTCTTGCTGCCCTCTGAAAGGTGCTCGTACTGTCGAAGCTCGCCTTCATTGAACTCAATGGCGTCGCGCTGAAAGATGGACTCTGCATAAAACGAGGAGCCCGTCACACGCTGACAAAAGTGGCAATGGCAGGCAAACGTGCGCAGCGGCGGCTGATGGACCTTGAACCTGACCTTGCCACACAGGCAGCCACCTTGGAGTGTTGACATGGGGATGTTCCGAGGTATGGGTTGGGAGGATTGAGATCATGGCCTTGGCTGGCCATATTGGCATAGACTCAAACTTTTGGCAGAAAAGTGGTCCGTGGAACAGTCATCACGCCTCTATGTAGAAGGTCACTTTGATCTGGCGACCTCAACCATCAGCTACATCGTGTTGGACAGGCAGACGCTGAAGTGTGCCATCGTCGACAGCGTGCTGGATTATGACCCCAAGTCGGGGCGTACTGACACGCGAAGTGCTGATCTGCTGGGGCAGCGCGTCAAAGCGCTTGGCGCCTCGGTTCAGTGGCATCTGGAGACGCATGTCCATGCCGATCATTTATCTGCCGCGGCACAGCTGAAAAAGCAATTGGGCGGACGCATTGCGATAGGTCAACACATCACCGCTGTGCAAGACGTGTTTGGCACGCTGTTCAATGCCGATAGCGAATTTGCGCGCGATGGGCGGCAGTTTGACGCTCTATTGCGTGACGAAGAAGAGTTTTTTATCGGCCACCTCAAGGCACGTGCAATGCACACGCCCGGCCACACACCGGCTTGCATGACCTATGTGATTGAAGACGCTGGCGAGGTGGTGGCGTTTGTGGGCGATACCTTGTTCATGCCCGACGGCGGCACCGCGCGTTGCGACTTTCCTGGTGGCGATGCCGCAACCCTTTACCGGTCCATCAAAAAGGTCTTGAGCCTGCCACCTCAAACGCGGCTTTACATGTGCCACGACTATCAACCCGGCGGCCGCGAAGTGCGTTTCGTCACCACGGTGGGTGAGGAACGCGCACACAACATTCACGTGAATGACGGTATCAGTGAAGAGGCGTTTGTTGCGATGCGCACGGCTCGAGATCAGACGCTGGGCATGCCACAGCTGATCCTGCCCTCGGTGCAGGTGAATATGCGCGCCGGCGAATTTCCACCCGCCGAGTCAAATGGCGTTCGCTATATCAAGATTCCCATCAACGCCTTGTGAAAGTTTCACAGGACCTTTAAGACCGACTGGCCCGAACATCATTCCAACACCACATTCGCCTGCTTTACAAGCTTGGCAAACTTGTCGGTCTCTTCTTTGATCTGGCGTGCCATTTGCTCCGAGGTGTTACCCACCGGCTCGGCACCGATCTCCTCCATGCGCTTGCGAAATTCAGCGGAGCGGATGATCTTGATCATTTCTTGAGATAAACGGGTCGTGATGTCCTTGGGCGTTGCTGCAGGGGCCAGCACACCAAACCAGGTTCCGATATCAAAACCTGGCAGACCCGACTCCGCCAAGGTGGGCACGTCTGGCAGGGCCGACGACCGCTTGGCTGTGGTCACGGCCAGCGCGCGAAGTTTTCCGGCCTTGATGTGCGGCAGCACGGGTGTGATCGTGTCAAAGGTCACGGCGATTTGTCCGCCGAGAAGGTCGGTCGTCAAAGGGCCACTGCCTTTGTAGGGAACATGCAAGAGCGACACGCCCGTCAGGTTTTGAAACTGCGTGCCGATGAGGTGCTGTGCGGTGCCATTGCCGTTGGAGCCGTAGCTGAGTTCGGGCTTGGCGCTTTTGGCCAACGTCACCCACTCAGACAGGGTCTTGGCCGGGTGGCTTGCATTGACCGCCATGACATTGGGCACCATGGCAATGGTGGTCAAGGGCACCAGGTCTTTTTGAAAGTCGTAAGCCAGTTTCTTGTAGACACTGCTCGCAATGGTGTGGTGCACCGCCCCGACCAGCAGGGTGTAACCATCTGGCTTCGATTTGGCGACCAAGTCGGCACCGAGCGTGGCACCTGCACCCGGTTTGCTTTCGACAATGACAGGCTGTCCCAGCACGGGCGTGAGGCGGTCTGCCAAGGCCCGGGCCAGCACGTCGGTGGTGCCTCCGGATGGGAAGGGCACCACCAGGGTGACGGGCTTTGCGGGCCAGGTTTGGGCTTGCGCTGCCATGCAGTACAAGCTGAGCGAAGCGACGGCCAGACAAAAGTTGCGACGAATGGGGCGGCGAACAAGGGCTTTGAGATGCGTCATGGGTTTGTCCTTGAAGAGTCGGTGGCGCGGAAGGCTGTTTGATCAGACAGACCGGCCGCTCAGCTGATCACAAACGGCTTGGGTGACGGCTTCGGTGGTGGCCGTGCCGCCGAGATCTCGGGTGTGCAGCGCGGGTGTGGCCGTCACGGCCTCCACAGCCTGCATCAGTTGTCGCGCCGCCTCGGTTTCACCCAGGTGCTCCAGCAGCATGACACAACTCCAAAAAGTCCCCACGGGATTGGCCAAGCCCTTGCCCATGATGTCAAAGGCCGATCCATGGATGGGCTCAAACATGCTGGGATAGCGGCGCTCAGGGTCCAAGTTGGCGGTGGGCGCAATGCCCAAGCTGCCCGCCAAGGCCGCGGCCAAGTCGCTGAGGATGTCGGCGTGCAGATTGGTGGCCACCACCGTGTCGATGGAGGCCGGACGGTTGACCATGCGCGCGGTCATCGCGTCCACCAACTCCTTGGGAATACTCTCCCTCGGAGTTCTCGCGCACGATCACCCAATCGAGATCTTTGGGTGCGCAGCGCTTGAGGGGCGCATCAATGCCGGGCAAGATGCGTGTGGGCCGCACATTGGCGTATTGGTCAAATCCTTGGCAGATTTTTAGACGCAGGCCCCACAAGGTGATGTGGTCGGCAATCTGCGGATCACCGGCAGAGCCAAAGAGAATGGCGTCCTTGTCGCGCAACTGATCAAGACCTTGAGCCGGCATCATCTCGCCGTGCGCTCGGTACCAGTCGCCGCCCCAGCCAAAGTTCTCAAACTCAAAGGTGAACTGGCGGTGTGTTTGGGCAAGGGTTTGCAATACCCGCTGACCCGCAGGGACCACCTCTTTGCCAATACCGTCACCAGGAATGGTGGCGATGCGATAAACCTTCATGACAGGGCTCCAAGCAGCAACGAATGCCCCACTCTAAGAAGTTGTGCATGGATTTAATGCGCGCTAAAGTGAATGCATTGTTTACCAGGAGTTGACAATGACTTCATCGACATCCGCTTTGATCCAGCCTGCAGAACTGGGATTCTTGGTGGCGGTGGCTGGCAGCCCGAGTTTGAGTGCAGCGGCACGCGATTTGGGCTTGTCCAAGGCGGCCGTGAGCAAGCGATTGGCGCAAGTTGAGCAGCGTTGCGGCGCCACGCTGCTGGTTCGTACCACCCGGCGGATGAGCCTCACGCCCGAGGGTGAGTTGGTGGTCGAGGGGGCGCGGCGCATCCTGGCGGATTTGGAGACTTTGGGACAAACCTTGGCCGGCACCCGGCAGGAACCGCAAGGCCTGCTGCGCGTGAACGCGACGCTGGGCTTTGGACGCAGCCACGTGGCGCCGGTGATCTCGCGGTTTGTGTCGAGGTACCCGCGCGTGGAGGTGCAGCTGCAGCTGTCCGTCAACCCACCGCCATTGACCGAGGACGCATTTGATGTGTGCATCCGTTTTGGCGAGCCGCCTGATACGCGGGTGATTGCCAGGCGGCTCGCCGCCAATCAGCGATTGTTGGTGGCCTCGCCTCACTATTTGGCGCGCCTTGGCGAGCCCAAAACACCGCAAGACCTGGTGGGTCATGCTTGCATCGGCATCCGACAGGGTGACGAGGCCTACGGCACCTGGCGTTTGTCCACGGGCTCGGGCACCCGAAAGCGCACAGAAGTTGTCAAAGCACGAGGCCCGCTCACCACCAACGACGGCGAGATTGCCGTTCAGTGGGCGCTGGCGGGGCACGGCATCGTGATGCGGGCGCAATGGGATGTGGCCCGACATTTGCGCAGCGGCCGCTTGGTGCAAGTGCTGCCCCAATGGCAAACACCCGAGGCAGACATTTACGCCGTCATGCCCCAGGCGCTGCGCCTCTCCACCCGGGTGCGGGTTTTTGTGGACTTTTTGGCTGACGCGTTTGACCGGGCTCACCCCGCGCATCTTTGAAGAACAGGATTGAACGGGAGCC
>RFSP01000139.1 GCA_009923895.1 Betaproteobacteria bacterium
ACCTTCCAAGACATGATCGCCCGGGGCGACTTTGTGGAGTGGGCCGAGGTGCATGGCAACTATTACGGCACCTCGCATGCCGCGATCCAAGACCGCCTTCAGCGCGGCCAGGACGTGGTGCTGGAAATCGACTGGCAAGGGGCCGCGCAGATTCGGCGCAAGTTCTCGCATGCGGTACTCATTTTCATTTTGCCGCCCAGCTGGGACGAATTGCGCCAGCGGCTGCAGCGCCGGGGAGAAGATTCGCCCCAGGTCATCGAGATGCGCATGGTCAACGCCCGGGCCGAGGTGGCCCAGGCCCAGCACTTTGATTTCGTTATAATCAACAGCTTGTTCGAAACGGCACTTTTTGACCTGAAGACGGTGGTGCATTCGCAGCGACTGCGCTACGGCGCTCAGCTTCGCAACCGCTCTCAGGTGTTCAAGGCCCTCGATCTCATCTGACACACAGGACAACCCCATGGCCCGCATCACCGTCGAAGACTGCCTCGAAAAAGTCCCCAACCGATTCCAGCTGGTGCTCGCGGCCACCTACCGCGCCCGCATGCTCAGCCAGGGCCACACCCCCAAGGTGGAAACCAAGAACAAGCCCAGCGTGACCGCCCTGCGCGAAATTGCCGCCGGTGAAGTGGGCCTGGAAATGCTGCGCCGGGTGCCCATTTGAGGGCTTAAAGCGCATCTTTTTGCCCAACAAGGCGCCTGCGGGCGCCTTTTTTGCGCCCTTTTTGCGCATTCGAAGCGCCCTGCAGGGCTGCCACCGCTCGCAAGACGCGGTAGATTTCGGGTATGGGCCTTCGATCGCTTGCCGCCGAGTTGCTGCCGTCTCCACAGAGGGCGGCCCTTGCGCACGGGTCGGAAACTGAAAGCACGGCACCCACATCGTTCGCGACCTTGATTGAGCGGCTGAGTTATCTCTCCAAGGCCGATCAAAAGCGCGTGCTCGAGGCCTACAAATTTGCCGATGCCGCCCATTTGGGGCAGTTCAGGGTGAGCGGCGAGCCCTACATCACCCATCCCATTGCAGTGGCGGGGCTTTGTGCCGACTGGAAGCTCGACGTGCAAGCCATCATGGCCGCGCTCATGCACGATGCCATGGAAGATTGCGGCATCACCAAGCCCGAGTTGATTGAGCGCTTTGGCGCCGCCACCGCTGATTTGGTGGACGGCTTGACCAAGTTGGACAAGCTTCACTTCAACACCCGTGAAGAGAGTCAGGCCGAGTCGTTTCGCAAGATGCTGCTGGCCATGTCACGAGACGTGCGCGTCATCCTCGTGAAGCTGGCCGACCGCTTGCACAACATGCGCACCATGCAGGGCATGCAGCCCGACAAGCGTCAACGCATCGCGGGTGAGACGCTGGACATCTACGCGCCCATTGCGCACCGGCTCGGTCTGAATCAAATCTACCGAGAGCTTCAAGACCTGTCGTTTCGGCATTTGCATCCCTGGCGCCACGACGCCCTGGCCAAAGCCTTGCAGCGGGCGCGTGGTCACCGCCGAGACATCGTCGAGCGCGTGCGCAAAGACGTGGAGCGCGCCCTGGCCGCATCCAAGGTGCAAGCCTTTGTCAGCGGCCGCGAGAAGACCGTGTATTCCATCTACCGCAAGATGCGGGAAAAGCACAGCGGCTTCACCCAGGTGAACGATCTATTTGGGTTCCGCTTGGTGGTGCCCACGTTGCAAGATTGCTACCTGACCTTGGGCGTCTTGCATCAGCTCTACAAGCCCGTGCCCGGCCGCTTCAAAGACTACATTGCCATCCCCAAAGCCAACGGCTATCAAAGCCTGCACACCACGCTCGTCAATCCATTGGGCACGGCCGTGGAATTTCAAATCCGCACCGAGGCCATGAATGCGGTGGCTGAAAAGGGCATTGCCGCCCATTGGATGTACAAGATCAGCCCCCAGGGCACCGCCCCCCATGCCAACAAGGCCGATGCGAACATCGATGCGCAACGCGTGGGCGCTTTGTGGCTGCAATCGTTGTTGGACATTCAGCACGAGACCCACGACTCCACCGAGTTCTTGGAGCACGTCAAGATCGATCTGTATCCCGACGCGGTCTACGTGTTCACGCCGCGCAGCAAGATCTTGGCCCTGCCCCGCGGGGCCACCCCGGTGGACTTTGCTTATGCCATTCACTCCGACGTGGGAGACCGCTGTGTGGCGGCCAAAGTCAATGGCGAGGCCGTGACCCTGCGAACCGAGTTGCGCAGCGGCGACGTGGTGGAGGTGATGACCGCACCCAGCGCACGGCCCAACCCGGCCTGGTTGCACCATGTCAGAACAGGCCGCGCGCGCTCCAAGATCCGTCACTACCTGAAAAATCTCGAGCAAGAGGAAGCACGCGATTTGGGCGAGAAGATGCTGGCCCAAGCCCTGCGTGCAGAAGGCTTGACCATTCCCTCTTTAGACCCCAATGATCAAGATGCGGCCGTGCTGTGGCAGATGCTGGCGCGCTGGGGAGGCAATCGCAATCGCGGTGAGTTGCTGGTGGACATTGGCATGGGCCGCAAGATCGCGGTGATCGTGGCCAAGCGGCTGGCCCGCTTGATGGCCGAGCGTGGCATTCGGCCTGATGCGGTCACGCTCACCCTGGGCCGATTCAGCACCGACGACGCCACAGACCCGCAAGGCGTGGTGTTCATTGACGGCAGCCAAGGCGCCACCATGCAGCTCGCGCCGTGCTGCCGCCCCATTCCGGGCGACACCATCACGGGCTACCTGGGGCGTGGCGAGGGCCTGGTGGTTCACACCGCTGAGTGTCAAGTGGGCCGGCGGCTCTACCAACGCGATCGCGAACGTTGGATTCATGTGGAGTGGGCCGAAGACATCGAGCGCTCTTTTGAGACGGCGATTTCGGTGGCCGTTCAGAACAACAAAGGTGCATTGGCCAAAGTGGCCTCGGCCATCAGCGGCACAGAAGCCGACATCGTTCACATTTCCATGGACGATGAGGAGCGTTCGGCCGAAGTGGCCGAATTGCGTTTGCTGGTGAACGTGCGCGACCGCGTCCACCTGGCCGATGTCATGAGGGCCCTGCGCCGTGCTGCGCCCGTGGTGCGGGTGTCGCGGGTCAAGCGCACCTAGGGCTCTGGGTACCTCACCTCGAGCACCTCGATGGTGTCCACGCCAGCAGGTGTGACCAATTTCACTTGATCACCTTCTCGGGACTTCAGCAAGGCCCGCGCGATGGGCGAAATCCAGCTCACCTCCCCCGCCAGGCTGTCGGCCTCGTCAATGCCCTTGATGGTGACCGTGCGCTCTTCGCCTTGGCTGTTGGCATAGGTCACGGTCGCACCAAAAAAGACCTGGTCATTGCCATGATGGAGGCTCGGATCGGCCACCTCGGCCACATCCAGCCGCTTGGTCAAGAAGCGAATGCGACGGTCGATTTCTCGCAGGCGCTTTTTGCCGTAGAGGTAGTCGCCGTTTTCCGAGCGGTCCCCGTTTTTGGCGGCCCAGGACACGGTCTCCACCATTTTGGGACGCTCTTCGTCCAGCAGGTGCATGAGCTCCGATCGCAAGCGCTGGTAGCCGGCAGGCGTCATGTAGTTGCGTGTGCCGGCTGGCAACGGGGGCAAGCCCGGCGCGTCATCGTCGTCTTCAGGGGTGTCGGATTCTTTGGTGAAGGCTTTGCTCATAGCACTTGCAATCCCATGCCTCTTTGCTCATGGGCACTGAGCTGCAAAGGGCCCAAGTGCCGGCGAAAAGAGAAACGCCACCGCAGAGGGTGGCGTTGCAGGTTTGGCGCGGCTGGCAGGATTCGAACCCACGACCCCTTGGTTCGTAGCCAAGTACTCTATCCAACTGAGCTACAGCCGCCAAGCCTTCTAGTGTACCAAAATTCCACCTCAGGGAATTTCTGCCGCCTTTTGGTCACAGCGAGCCGCGGCCTCGAGTTGACCTTCTTCGCGACTCAAGCGCGCCAATTCTCGCCACGCGCGTCGACGAAGGCGCGGCTCCAACACGGAGGAATTGGCGGCGTGCTCCAGAGGGCGACGCGCTTTGCCCCAAAGTCCGCGCTCGGCCATCACCAAAGCGGCCGCAATGCCGATCACCGGGTCGCTGGGATAGGTGACCGTGGCCGATTCCACTTTGGGCAGCCAATCGGGGCCCAGGCCTTGCACGTTGTCACACAAGGCGCTGGCCACCAAGGTGCGGTCTTCGCTGGTCAGTTCGCCCAGACGGTCCCACAGGGGCCGCAACCATTGCCGCGCCTCTTCATGCGCCCCAAAGGTGGCTGCACGCTGAGCGGCTCGAGCGACGACCGCCGCATCACGGCGATCAACGCCATCGAGTTCACTCCATTGGCGGCGCAATTGTTCGGCGTCTCGTGCGGCATCCAGCACCTGAAAGGCCAGCGTGCGCAACAAGCTCTTGGCAGCCACTTCTGAAAAAGCCTGATGCTTGGCCAACAAGCGAGCGGTATGCAGGGCCTCCACAGGTTGCCGCGCCAATCGCGTGGCTTGCAACTTCAAACGCAGGGCTTGCGTGCGACGGCTCAAGCCCGGTGGCAATTGGGCCAGCAACTCCAAGGCGCGTGAGGCATCGCGATCGTCGAGGGCCCACTCGGCGGCCATGAGGCGCGCACCTTCTGCCGCCGGGCGTTGGCCCGCTCCAGTCACCAGAGACTGCATGCGCCGCGCCGCCTCATCTCGACGCGCTGGGTCTTGCAGTCGATGCAAGCTGCTGGCCACCAGCAAACTCGCCAGGAGCCGAAAGTCCACATCAGAAGCCAAGAACTCTGTGTCGTCTTGCAATGCGAGGGCGCGCTCGGCGGCCTTGTAGGCACGGCTGTAGCGGGCTGCAAGAAACTCCGCCAGCGCATCACGCAATGCCCGGTAAGCGGCTCGTTCGCGTTGCAAGGCCCGCCACTCATGCGCACGACGGGGCAAGCTGAACACCGCCTCCAATGTGCGCGAGACCGTGAGAATGACAAAGCAGGCCCCCACCACTGACAGCACGAACAAGTTGAGCGACAGTTCAATGCGCCAGCGATTGAAATAAACGGTCACCAAACCATCGTTGGTGCCCAGCGTGGTAGCCGCCACCACGGCCACCACAAACAAAACGACCAGCCAGATGACGCCGCGCATGGTTGCCTGGGTTCGATTGAGGCTTCAGCGCCCCGCCGCCGCGGCGGCCAAGGCCGCCAGGGTGGCCTCTGGGCGAGGCACGCTGATTTGTCGGGATTGCAGGGCCACCAGACGTAGCTGCTCTGAAGTGGCCGCGACACGTTTGGAATTGCGGTCGAAATACCGCTCCAACACCCCTTG
>RFSP01000140.1 GCA_009923895.1 Betaproteobacteria bacterium
CGATCCCGATTCAGCACCAACCAAGCCACCACTCACGTGGGCCATTTCATTCAATTCAAGCGTTCTCATGGTCTTTCTCCTTAGATGTGATTGACGTTCTTTCCAGCCTCAGGGTGGTTTCGGCGTGAGTTCGGCTGAGGTGCCCCAACTCACGGGCTCCTTTGAAGAGCAAAGGGTCTAAAAATCAGGGGCGCTGTCTCAGAGCCAGTAGCGGCTCGAACATCCATTCCCACAAGGTTCGGTGGTCTTGGACGATGTCGGCCTCCAAGGTCATACCGGGTTTCAGCGGATGCGTTTGACCGTAGGCCTGAATGCCTTGCTGGGCCAGACGCACTTTGATGCGGTACATCGGTTCATGGGTCTGTGCGGCACTCATCAGTGACTGTTGTTGTCCTGCAGGCAGGTCTTGGGCTGGCAGTGGCGTGCGACTGACATGGGTCACCGTTCCTCGGGCCATACCAAACTTCTGATAAGGGTAGGCCGCGTAGCGCAAGAACACGTCCTGACCAACTTGCACAAACCCTGCTGTGCGGCTGGGGGCATAAAGCTCCGCCTCCAAGACCGCGGCGTCTTGCGCCTGTGCTTGAGGGACCAAGGTGGCCAGGTTTTGCCCGGGTTGAACCGTGGCTCCCACGTGGGCTTGAACCGCAGTGAGTACCCCTGATTTGGGAGCGACCACCACCTGGGTGCGACGGGCCTCGTTTTCGGTACGGTCTTGGGCCAAGGCAGCCAATGCACGATCGTTCTGAGCCAACTCCGTCTTGAGCTGCGTATCGATGGCTGTGCGTTCAGCCTGCACCGCTTGAGACTCCCTCTTCAGGGACAAGGCATTGCGTTGGGCTCCTTGTGCTCGTGCTTGGAGGTCGAGCAACTCTTCTTGTTTGGCTTGGGCTTGTACATCGGACACAAAACCGTCACGCACGAGCTGCTTGTACCGCTCGACACTGCGCTCAGCCAGGTCCACGCGGCGCTGTGCGAGAGAGGCCTCAGCTTGCGCTTGATCTGCTTCCAAAACCAAAGCGCGTTGGCGGTCTGCCAAGGCTTGCTGCCGTTGACGGGCTTGGACTTCGCGCAAAGTCCGCTCGGCGTGCAGCGTTTGCTCTCGCTGTTGAATAGACTGCGCCACCAGCAACGCCGTGTCGCCTTGTTCGGCCCGCCGCTCGGAGGTGATGACGAACAAGACCTGGCCTGCCTGTACGAATTCGCCTTCCTGGGCGCGGCGCTCGGTCACGATGCCCGGCGCTGCAGCGCTGAGTGAGAGCGCCCCCTGTTGAGGCACCAACAAGCCAGGCACGTGGGCTTTACGGGTCACTTCACCCCAAGCAGAAAACGCGAGCAAGACTGAGGCGACCACCAAGGCGATGCCTGCCGCGGCCCACTGACTTGGGCGATGGGCCACACGCAAGCTTCCGAGGAAAGAAGCCGATTGCGCTTGCAAAGCTTCTTCGCGAAACAACGACGTGGACACTGTCAACACCTCCTAAACGGTTCATCAATTCGATGGCCGTCAGATTAGGGAGATCCTCCCGCCATCACAATCGCCCTGATGGGGGGGTTCTGGGGTCACAGGGGGTTATGCTTGCGCCCTGAACCTCAAGGACCCACCCGGGTCCGTTACTGAACACGAGCAGGAGCTCCCCACCATGACCACGCGGGTCTTTGTCGACGGCCAAGAAGGCACCACCGGTTTGCGCATTCACGAGGTGCTGGCCCAGCGACGCGACGTGGAGGTGCTGCGCATTGACGCCGACAAGCGCAAAGACTCTGCCGAGCGGGCCCGCTTGCTCAATGCCGCCGATGTGGCGTTTTTGTGTCTGCCCGATGCCGCGGCGCGCGAGTCGGCGGCCCTGGTCACCAACCCCAACACCTGCGTCATTGACGCCAGCACGGCCCACCGCACCCACGCCGACTGGGCCTATGGCCTGCCCGAGCTCGCGCCGTCTCAGCGCCCAGCCATTCGCGCCAGCAAGCGCATTGCCAACCCGGGCTGCCACGCCACGGCCTTTATTTTGTTGCTGCGGCCCTTGGTGGACGCGGGCCTGGTCTCACCCTCGGCCGCTGTGTCGGCCACGTCGCTCACCGGCTACTCCGGCGGCGGCAAGAAGATGATCGAGCAGTACCAGGCCGGGGGCGACGCCAAGCTCACTTCGCCGCGCCCTTATGGGCTGTCGCTGTCTCACAAACACATTCCCGAGATGAAGGCCCACACGGGCCTGGCCGTGTCGCCGGTGTTCTTGCCCATCGTGAGCAATTTCTACAAAGGCCTCTCGGTGCAAGTGCCCTTGCACTTGAGCCAACTTGCTGCGGGCACCACCGCGGCCACCGTGCAGCGCGTGTTGGAAGACCGCTATGCCGGCGAGCGCTTTGTCCGCGTCATGCCTTTGAGTGATGCCGCCACCTTGAGCGACGGCTTCTTGGACGTGCAAGGGTGCAACGACACCAACCGGGCCGATGTGTTTGTCTTTGAAGGCTCTGGGCAGTTGATGCTCATCTGCCGCTTGGACAACCTGGGCAAAGGCGCCAGCGGCGCGGCCGTGCAAAGCATGAACGTGCACCTGGGCTGCGATGAGGGCTTAGGTCTTTAAGGCAGTCAATGCGCGTCAGGCGGGCTTTGGGGGCTGTGAAGACGTCGTACAAGCCCACCAGGCTGCCTTCTCGCGCGTACTGTCCACACGCCACCACCTCATCGCCCCGGCGCCACACCACGCCCCGGTAGGGCACGGGTGAGGTCTTCATGCGCTGGGCATGCGCGTCGCACTGCTCGGGCGACGATCCGCGCAGCGCGCCCACCACCTGTGCGTACTCGTCGGGGTGGGCCAAGGTGACGCGCAGGCCCGCGGGCTGGGTCCAGGCGTTCAAGCTCGACAAGTCGGGGTGGACCATCACGCGGCTGTCATCAAAAATGTCCCAGCCTTGGGCCTCCAGGTGGGCATCCAGGTGTTCGGGTTGCGTGAAGGGCGTGATGCGCACCACCAAGGGCAGCTGATGTTCGCGATACAAGCGCTCGCAGGCGGCGAGCTTGTCACCGAGCGTTTGGGTGCCCAAGGCAACGGCATTGACACAGCGGGCCCGCTTGGCCTTGCCAGGGCTGTAGCGCACCAACCAGCCGTCCATCCACAGTTGTTGGGTGGGCGCGCTGGCATTGATGCCGGCGTCTTCGACGCGGCGCTTTAGGGCTTCAGCAATCACCGCCATGATGCGCGTTGGAAGTGAATGGGCCCGTCAGATCGCGGCAGGGGACTCGCCGGCACGCTCCGGCCCCAAGCGCGTCAACATCTCGCGCGCAAACTCCAAGTAGGCCTGCGCGCCCTTGGAGGAGGGGTCAAACACCAGCCCGGGTTGGCCGTAGCTGGGTGCTTCGGCCAGCCGCACATTGCGGGGGATGATGGTGTTGAACACCTTCTCGCCAAAATGCTTGCTCAGCTGATCGCTGACCTGCTGCTGCAAGGTGATGCGCGGGTCAAACATCACGCGCAACAAGCCAATGATGATGAGGTGGCGGTTGAGGTTGGCGTGCACCTGTTTGATGGTGTTGACCAAGTCGCTCAAGCCTTCAAGCGCAAAGTATTCGCACTGCATGGGCACAAAGACGCCATTGGCGCTGCACAAGCCGTTGAGGGTGAGCAGGCTCAGCGAGGGCGGGCAATCGATGAGCACAAAATCATGATCGGCCGACGCCGCCGCCAGCGCGTCGCGCAGCCGCTCGTTGCGCCGCTCCAGTGCCACCAACTCCACTTCGGCACCGGCCAGGTCGCGGTTGGCCCCAAGCACATCAAACCCGCCTGAGGGGCTGCGCTGGCGGGCCTCGGCCACGCTGGCCGACTCCAGCAACACGTCGTAGACACTCAGCGGCAACGCGCGCTTGTCGATGCCCGAGCCCATGGTGGCATTGCCCTGTGGATCCAGGTCCACCAGCAGCACCCGTTGCCCCAGTTGGGCCAAGCCCGCGGCCAGATTGACGGTGGTGGTCGTCTTGCCGACGCCGCCTTTTTGGTTGGCGATGCAAAAGGTGCGCATCAAGAAATACCCAGTTTGAGGCCGAAGCCGATCATGCAAGCGCCGGCCGCTTTCTCCAGCCAACGACCCAGTTGTTTGTGTGTGCTTACTCTCTCAGAAATCAAGCGTGCAAGAGAGATGAGAATAAAACAGTAAGCCGCCGTGATGCTGGCAATGGTGAGGGCCATGGCCCCAAAAGTGACCAGGCCCTGATGGTGGGCGGGGTCGATGAACATCGGAAAGAAGGCCATGTAGAACACGATGGCCTTGGGGTTGAGCAAGGTGATCACCAAGGCCTGCCTCGCGTACTGACGCGGCTCGATGCGAATGGGCGGCGCCGAGCCTTCGCGAGCCAACAGCAGGCGCAACCCCAGATAAGCCAGGTAGGCCGCACCGGCCCACTGCACAGCGGCAAACCAGGCCGGATGAGACGCCAGCACCGCGGCCACGCCCGCCACAGCCATCCACAACAGCACCTGGTCGCCCGCGATGACACCCAAGGTGGCGGCAGCGCCGCCCTTCCACCCGCCCTTGGCGGTGGAGGTGAGCAAGGCGAAATTCCCGGGGCCGGGGATGGCCAAGAACACCACAATGGCGGCGCAAAAAGCGCCGTAGTCGGCAATGCCAAACATGAGAACAATGAGAAAAAGCGTGAGGTGTCGTCTGAAAAGCCCGGGCCTCGCGGCCTCACTCAAGGGGTGGCAAGAGAGGTACGCGTCGGCTTGGCACCGCCGGCCGCTGCATGCGGATGGGCCTGCCACGCCGACAAGTTGAAGCCTTGATCCAACAGCCGGGAGCGTATCGCAGATTCATCGCTTGCGGACAGCTGCGGCTGGCGCGACAAGACCCACAAATACTTGCGCGAGGGCTCGCTGATGACCGCGTAACGGCCATCGTCGGCCCGCTGTATGACCCAGTACGCCCCCCAACCCACCGACATCCAGCGCAGCACGGCCGGCAGGAAGCTCACCTTCAACTGGGCCGGCTGGACTTCGTCACCCTCCCGGCGGCCGGTGGGCCAGGCCACGCCCACGGCCTCGTCCCAACGGCCGTCGGTCATCTTGCAACGGTTGACCACCTCCAAGGAGCCATCGCTCAAGGCGCGGTAGGTGGCGGTGGAGTCGCTCACACACTGCTTTTGAAAGGCATTGGGAAAAAGCGCGACCTGGTACCACGTGCCCAAATAGGGCGTCACTTGCAAAGAGGGCAGGGACTGCAAGGCGGGGAGGGCCGAGGGTGACGGTGATGGTGACT
>RFSP01000015.1 GCA_009923895.1 Betaproteobacteria bacterium
AGCTGATTGCGCCCATTGCCATGGAAGAGGGCTTGCGTTTTGCGATCCGCGAAGGCGGCCGCACCGTGGGCGCCGGCGTCGTCGCCAAGATCATGGAATGACCATGCAAAAACAAAAGATCCGAATCCGCCTCAAGGCGTTCGACTACAAGCTGATCGACCAGTCGGCGTTGGAGATCGTGGACACCGCCAAGCGCACGGGCGCGATTGTTCGGGGCCCTGTGCCCCTGCCCACTCGCATGCAGCGCTTTGACATTCTGCGTTCGCCGCACGTCAACAAGACCAGTCGCGACCAGTTCGAAATTCGCACCCACCAGCGTTTGATGGACATCGTGGACCCCACCGACAAAACGGTGGACGCCCTGATGAAGCTCGACTTGCCGGCAGGTGTGGACGTCGAAATCAAACTTCAGTAAGTCCGAGTCGACCCAGGCGGGCCTTCGCTTGCCAACCTGGGTCGAACCCTGATATACTGAAAAGCTTTCCCGAAAGGTCATTCCGAAAGGACTTTGGCCATTTCGGGGATTTAGTCAGCCCGGCCAATCGTTGTCGGGCATGTGCAACAAGGCTTCGTGGAGCCCGGGTTTCTGGGTGCAAGCGGGGCTGGAGAAGAACCATGACGACCGCAGATGCGAGCCATCGGCTCGGTTTGCTGGGCCGCAAGGTGGGCATGACCCGCATCTTCACAGACGACGGCGATGCCGTGCCTGTGACGGTGTTGGATGTGTCCAACAATCGCGTGACCCAGGTCAAGACCGTCGATACCGACGGCTACGCCGCCCTTCAGGTTGCGTTCGGGGCCCGCAAGGCGTCCCGCGTGTCCAAGCCCGAAGCGGGCCACCTCGCCAAAGCGGGTGTGCAGGCCGGCGAGATCCTCAAAGAATTCCGCGTGAGCGCCGATGTGGCCAGCCAGTACCAGGCGGGCTCGACCCTGCCCGTCACGCTGTTTGCTGCAGGCCAGTTGGTGGATGTGCAAGGCACGTCCATCGGCAAGGGCTATGCCGGTACCATCAAGCGTCACAACTTTTCCTCTCAGCGTGCGTCGCACGGTAACAGCCGTTCGCACAACGTGCCGGGCTCCATCTCCATGGCGCAAGATCCGGGACGCGTGTTCCCCGGCAAGAAGATGACCGGCCACATGGGCGACGAGACCGTGACCACGCAAAACCTCGATGTGGTGCGTGTGGATGAGGCCCGTCAGCTGTTGCTGGTCAAAGGTGCTGTGCCTGGCGCCAAGAACGGCCACGTGGTGGTGCGCCCTGCCGTCAAGGTCAAGGCCAAGAAGGGAGCCCAGTGATGCAGCTCGAGCTCCTGAACGAACAAGGCCAAGCCACGGCCAAGGTGGACGCCCCTGACACGGTGTTCGCGCGCGACTACAACGAAGCGCTCGTCCATCAAGTCGTGGTGGCCTTCCAAGCCAATGCGCGTCAAGGCACGCGTGCGCAACTCGACCGCGGTGAAGTCAAGCACTCCACCAAGAAGCCGTTCCGTCAGAAAGGAACGGGCCGTGCCCGTGCCGGTATGACCTCTTCGCCGCTGTGGCGTGGAGGCGGTCGCATCTTCCCGAATCGTCCCGACGAAAACTTCACCCAAAAGGTCAACAAG
This sequence comes from Betaproteobacteria bacterium, assembly GCA_009923895.1. Taxonomy (GTDB): domain Bacteria; phylum Pseudomonadota; class Gammaproteobacteria; order Burkholderiales; family Burkholderiaceae_C; genus Rubrivivax. The sequence goes on from RFSP01000015.1 coordinate 1,605, forward strand.
AAGATGTATCGCGCCGGCATGGCGTCCATCTTGTCGCAGTTGGCCCGCGACGGTCGTTTGGCCGTGGTGGAGTCGATTTCGGTGGAGGCGCCCAAGACCAAGCTGCTGGCGCAAAAGTTCAAGGCCATGGGTTTGGACTCGGTACTGGTCATCGCTGACACCGTCGACGAGAACCTGGCCTTGGCCTCTCGAAATCTGGCCAATGTGCTGGTGGTCGAGCCCCGTTATGCAGATCCCCTGTCACTGGTTTTCTTCAAGAAAGTGCTGGTGACCAAGGGCGCGATCGAGCAGCTCAAGGAGATGTACGCATGAGCGCTCCGCAAAAATTCGACGAAGGCCGCTTGGCCCAGATCTTGGTGGCTCCCATCATTTCGGAGAAGGCCACCCGCGTGGGCGAGAAGTCCAACCAGGTCCTCTTCAAGGTGCTGCGCGACGCCACCAAGCCCGAAATCAAGGCTGCGGTCGAGCTGATGTTCAAGGTCGAGGTGGCGTCTGTGGCCACGGTCAACCAAAAGGGCAAGACCAAGCGCTTTGGCAAAACGGTGGGTCGTCGCGACCACATCAAGAAGGCTTACGTGGCCCTCAAGCCGGGCCAGGAGCTCAACTTCTCCGGGGAGGCCGCGTAAATGGCCGTCATCAAAGTCAAACCCACATCGCCCGGCCGCCGCGCCGTGACGAAGGTGGTGCACAAGCACTTGCACAAGGGCGCGCCTGAAGCGTCGTTGCTGGAGCCGCAAAAGCAAAAAGCGGGTCGCAACAACAACGGGCACATCACCATGCGTCACAAAGGTGGGGGCCACAAGCACCACTATCGCGTGGTGGATTTCCGTCGCAACAAAGACGGCGTGCCCGCCAAGGTCGAGCGCATCGAGTACGACCCCAACCGCACGGCGCACATTGCGCTGCTGTGCTATGCCGATGGCGAGCGCAGCTACATCATTGCACCGCGAGGTGTGGAAGCCGGCGCGACCCTGGTGTCGGGCGCCGAGGCCCCCATCAAGGCCGGCAACACGCTGCCCATCCGCAACATTCCGGTGGGCTCCACCATCCACTGCGTCGAAATGATGCCGGGCAAGGGCGCGCAAATCGCCCGCACCGCTGGCGCCTCCGTGACGCTGATGGCCCGTGAAGGTGTCTACGCTCAGGTGCGTTTGCGCTCGGGTGAGGTTCGCAAGATCCACATCGATTGCCGGGCCACGATCGGCGAGGTGTCCAACGAAGAGCACAACCTGCGTCAATACGGCAAAGCCGGTGCCCGTCGCTGGAAGGGCATCCGCCCGACGGTGCGTGGCGTGGCCATGAACCCGGTCGATCACCCGCATGGTGGTGGCGAGGGCCGCACGGGCGAAGGTCAGCCTCAGGTGTCTCCGTGGAACACCTTGACCAAGGGCTACCGCACGCGCAACAACAAGCGGACGCAGACGATGATCGTCTCGCGTCGCAAGAAGTAAGGGGATCGCGCTATGACCCGTTCTCTCAAGAAGGGCCCCTTTGTCGACCATCACTTGCTGGTGAAGGTTGAGAAGGCGTCGGCCACCAAGGACAAGAAGCCGATCAAGACCTGGTCGCGTCGCAGCACGATCTTGCCCGATTTCATTGGACTGACCATCGCGGTGCACAACGGCAAGCAGCATGTGCCCGTGTATGTCACCGACCAGATGGTGGGACACAAGCTCGGCGAATTCGCGTTGACGCGCGTGTTCAAGGGCCATCCGGCCGACAAAAAGGCGAAGAAATAAGGGGCTATCGAAGTGGAAACCAAAGCAAGTGTGCGTGGTGTTCGCCTCTCGGTGGACAAAGGTCGCCTCGTGGCCGACCTGATTCGCGGCAAGAAGGTGGATCAGGCCCTGAACATCCTGAACTTCACCCAAAAGAAGGCCGCAGGCATCGTGAAGAAAGCGCTCGAGTCGGCGGTGGCCAACGCCGAGCACAACGACGGTGCCGACATCGACGAACTCAAGGTCAAGTCGATCTACGTGGAGCAAGGCGCCACGCTGAAGCGTTTCTCTGCCCGCGCCAAAGGCCGTGGCAACCGCATCAGCAAGGGCACGTGCCACATCTACGTGACCGTCGGCAACTGAAGGCGCAGAAATACCATGGGACAAAAAATCCATCCGACCGGCTTTCGCCTCCCCGTCACCCGGGCTTGGGCGTCTCGCTGGTTTGCGACCAACCGCAACTTCAGCCAAATGTTGGCCGAAGACCTGGCTGTTCGTGACTATCTGAAAACCAAGCTCAAGAGCGCTGCGGTGTCTCGCATCCTCATCGAGCGTCCGGCCAAAAACGCCCGCATCACCATTTACTCGGCACGTCCGGGGGTGGTGATCGGCAAGAAAGGCGAGGACATCGAAAACCTCAAGGCCGAGTTGACTCGCCGTCTGGGTGTGCCTGTGGCCGTCAACATCGAAGAGGTGCGCAAGCCCGAAATCGACGCTCAGTTGATCGCCGACTCCATCACGCAGCAGCTCGAAAAGCGCATCATGTTCCGCCGCGCCATGAAGCGTGCCATGCAAAATGCGATGCGCTTGGGTGCTCAAGGCATCAAGTTGATGTCCTCGGGCCGCCTCAACGGCATTGAAATCGCCCGTTGCGAGTGGTACCGCGAAGGCCGCGTGCCGCTGCACACCCTCAAGGCCGACATCGATTACGGCTTCTCTGAAGCGCGCACCACTTACGGTGTCATCGGTGTGAAGTGCTGGGTTTACCGTGGCGACAATCTGGGTCGCACAGAAGCGCCCGGTGCACAAAAGCCTGAAGAAGGTCAAGAAGAGCGTCGTGCGCGCCGCCCAGCCCGTCCAGGCGCGGGCACGGGCCGTGGCCGCCCTGCCGCTGGCGATCGTGCGCCCCGGGGTGAGGCGGCTGCTGCTCCCGCTGGCGAGCCGGCCAAGGCACCGACGGTCAAGCGCGTGCGTCGCGCAGCCCCCGCGGCTGGCGAGGCCAAAGGAGAATAATCATGTTGCAACCTTCCCGCCGCAAATTCCGCAAGGAACAAAAGGGTCGCAACACGGGTGTTGCCACCCGTGGAGCGGCCGTCTCTTTCGGTGAGTTTGGTTTGAAAGCCACCGAGCGTGGTCGCCTCACCGCTCGCCAGATTGAGGCCGCCCGTCGAGCCATTTCCCGCCACATCAAGCGGGGCGGACGCATTTTCATTCGCATCTTCCCGGACAAGCCCATTTCCCAAAAGCCCGCCGAGGTCCGCATGGGCAACGGCAAGGGCAACCCGGAGTACTACGTGGCTGAGATCCAGCCCGGCAAGGTGCTGTACGAAATCAACGGTGTGCCGGAGACCTTGGCCCGCGAGGCCTTCACCTTGGCTGCGGCCAAGCTGCCGTTGCGCTGCACCTTTGTGGCCCGCCAAGTCGGCGCCTGATCGGAGACCGTGATGAAAGCATCAGAACTGCGAGCCAAGGACGTGGCCGCGCTGGAAAAAGAAGTGTCCGACCTGCTCAAGGCCCACTTTGGCCTGCGCATGCAAAAGGCCACCCAGCAATTGTCCAATCATGCCCAGCTGGGTCGCACCCGTCGCGACATCGCCCGGGCCAAGACCATCCTCGCCGAGAAGAAGAGGGCCGCCAAATGAGCGAGACGTCCAAGAACACCCGCACTCTCATCGGCCGTGTGGTCAGTGACAAGCGCGCCAAGACGGTCACCGTCTTGGTGGAGCGGCGCAATGCCCACGAGCTGTACGGCAAGATCGTTGCGCGTTCCAGCAAGTACCACGCTCACGATGAGAAGGGCGAATTCAAGATGGGTGACCTGGTCGAAATCTCTGAAGGCCGTCCGATTTCCAAGACCAAGTCCTGGACCGTGACCCGCCTGGTTGAGAAGGCCCGCTTGGTCTGATTTGACCTCGCATCTTGACCTCGAATCTTGAAACAGGGAGCTCACATGATCAAAGTTGGTGACCGTCTGCCTTCGGGCAGCCTTCAGGAATTCATCGAAGTCGAGGGCAACGGGTGCTCGATCGGCCCCAATGCCTTTGACATTGCGCAGGCCACGGCCGGCAAGAAGATTGCCCTTTTCGCCTTGCCGGGTGCCTACACCCCGACCTGCTCGGCCAAGCACGTGCCGGGCTATGTGGAGAAGGCGGCAGAACTCAAGGCCGCTGGCATTGACGAGATCTGGTGCGTGTCGGTGAACGACGCCTTTGTCATGGGAGCCTGGGGTCGAGACCAGCACACGCAAGGCAAGGTTCGCATGATGGCCGATGGCAGTGCCGACTTCGCGCGCGCCACGGGCTTGACGCTGGACCTCACCGCCCGCGGCATGGGCTTGCGGTCCAATCGCTATTCCATGTTGGTGGTCGACGGTGTGGTCAAGACGCTCAATGTCGAGGCCCCCGGCAAGTTCGAGGTGAGTGACGCGGCCACGATGTTGGCCCAGGCCAAATCTCTGTGATGTCTGTGACCCAGATCCAGGGGGCTTGACAAGTCCTCTGATTTGGGTTGATAATTTAAAGCTTTCCCGAAGATTTCAGCTTTGGCGTTCGTCAAAGCCGGCTCTGAGGATCCGCCCACACGGCGTCTGCGCAAGCAGGCAACGACGGGCCCAAGACTGATGCGATGGTTTGCAGGCCCTTAAAAAATCAAGGGTGTGTGACTGGCGAATCAAGTTGGGGATGAACAAATGATTCAAATGCAATCGCGGCTTGACGTCGCGGACAACACGGGCGCGAAGTCCGTCATGTGCATCAAGGTGCTGGGCGGCTCCAAGCGTCGCTATGCCGGCATTGGCGATGTCATCAAGGTCAGCATCAAAGAAGCTGCTCCGCGCGGCCGCGTCAAAAAGGGCGAGGTCTACAGCGCGGTGGTGGTGCGCACCGCCAAAGGCGTGCGCCGTCAAGACGGCTCACTGATCAAATTCGATGGCAATGCAGCCGTCTTGCTCAACGCCAAGCTCGAGCCCATTGGCACCCGCATCTTCGGGCCAGTGACCCGCGAGCTGCGCACCGAGCGTTTCATGAAGATCGTGTCGCTGGCGCCCGAAGTGCTCTGACGCCACGTCTCGAAGGAACCACCATGAACAAACTCCGTAAAGGCGACCAGGTCATTGTGTTGACCGGCCGCGACAAGGGCAAGCGCGGCACCATCTCCCGCCGAGTCGACGACCAGCACCTGGTGGTCGAAGGCGTGAACGTGGTCAAGAAGCACGTCAAGCCCAATCCCATGAAGGGAACCACCGGTGGGGTGATCGACAAGACCATGCCCATTGACCAATCCAACGTCGCGATCTTCAACCCGGCCACGGGCAAGGCCGATCGCGTTGGCATCAAATTCCTCGCCGACAAGACCAAAGTTCGGGTCTACAAGTCCAGCGGCGAAGAGATCAAGGCTTGACTTCAGGCTTCAAGCGGGAACTCCACAAATGGCTCAAACGCAATCTTCGCGCCTGCAACAGCAGTATCGCGAAAACATTGTCCCGGCTCTGATGGCCAAGTTCGGCTACAAGTCGGTCATGCAGGTGCCGCGCCTGACCAAGATCACGCTCAACATGGGTGTGAGCGAGGCGGTGTCGGACAAAAAGGTGATGGAACACGCCGTGGGCGACCTCACCAAGATCGCGGGCCAAAAACCCGTGGTGACCAAATCCAAAAAGGCCATCGCCGGCTTCAAGATTCGAGACGGCGTGCCCATCGGTTGCATGGTCACCTTGCGCGGTGTGCGCATGTACGAATTTCTAGACCGTTTTGTCACCATCGCGTTGCCTCGGGTTCGCGATTTCCGTGGCATTTCAGCGCGCTCCTTTGATGGCCGTGGCAACTACAACATCGGCGTGAAGGAACAAATCATCTTCCCGGAAATCGAGTACGACAAGATCGACGCGATCCGTGGAATGAACATCAGCATCACGACGAGCGCGAAGACGGACGAGGAGTGCAAGGCACTGCTGGCCGCTTTCAAGTTCCCGTTCAAGAACTGACACCGAGGCGATCATGGCCAAACTTTCCCTCATCCAGCGTGAGCAAAAACGCGAAAAGCTGGTTGCCAAGTACGCAAAGAAGTACGCCGAGCTGCGTGCCATTGCCGAAGATGCCAAGCGTTCCGACGAAGAGCGTTATGCCGCTCGTCTGGAGTTGCAAAAGCTGCCTCGCAATGCCAACCCCACCCGTTTGCGCAATCGCTGCGAGCTCACGGGTCGTCCCCGCGGCACCTTCCGCAAGTTCGGCCTTGCACGCAGCAAGATCCGCGAGTTGGCTTTCAAGGGTGACATCCCCGGTGTCATCAAGGCCAGCTGGTAAGCGCGTCCCAGATCAGGAGATAACCCATGAGCATGAGTGATCCCATCGCGGACATGCTGACCCGCATTCGCAATGCGCAGATGGTCGAAAAGGCCATTGTGTCCATGCCCTCTTCCAAGTTGAAGGTGGCCATTGCGCAGGTGCTGAAAGATGAGGGCTATATCGATGGCTTTCGTGTCGTGTCCGATGGCGGCAAGAACGAGCTGGAGATTGGCCTGAAGTACTACGCAGGTCGCCCCGTCATTGAGCGCATCGAGCGCGTCAGCCGCCCTGGCTTGCGCGTCTACAAGGGCCGCGACGCCATTCCGCAGGTCATGAACGGCCTGGGTGTGGCCATTGTCACCACACCCAAGGGTGTGATGACCGATCGCAAAGCTCGCCAAACCGGTGTCGGTGGCGAAGTGCTTTGTTACGTGGCCTGACAGGAGATTCATCATGTCCCGCGTTGGAAAAATGCCTGTGCCCGTCCCCAAGGGAGTGGACGTGCAAATCACCGCCGACCAGATCACGGTCAAGGGAGCCAACGGCACGTTGGTGCGCCCCACCCATGCCCTGGTCACCATCAAGAGCGATGCCGGCTTTCTCAAAGTCGAGCCCGCCAACGAGTCCGCCGAAGCCAATGCCATGAGCGGCACCATGCGTGCGCTGCTGTCCAACATGGTCGAGGGTGTGGGCAAAGGATTCGAGAAAAAGCTGTCCTTGGTGGGCGTGGGTTTCCGTGCCGCCGCTCAAGGCTCCAAGCTCAATTTGCAGGTGGGATTTTCCCATCCCGTGGTCAAAGACATGCCCGCCGGCCTGAAGGTCGAGTGCCCGTCTCAGACCGAAATCGTCATCAAGGGCGCCGACCGTCAGGTGGTGGGCCAGGTGGCTGCTGAGGTGCGTGCGATCCGTCCGCCCGAGCCCTACAAGGGCAAGGGGATTCGGTACGTGGGTGAGCGCGTGGTCCTCAAGGAAACCAAGAAGAAATAAGGAGCCGCCACATGCTGAACAAGAAAGAACAGCGTCTGCGCCGCTCCCGGCAAACCCGGGTGCGCATCGCCAAACAAGTCACGGCTCGCCTGACGGTCTTCCGTTCCAACCAGCACATCTATGCCAACGTCATTTCCGACGATGGCGCCAAGGTGCTGGTGAGCGCTTCAACCGCCGAGAAGGCGGTGCGCGGCGAAGTCACCAACGGGGGCTCCACGGCCGCCGCCGCCCTCATTGGCAAGCGCATTGCCGAGAAGGCCAAGGCAGCTGGCATCGAAAAGGTGGCTTTCGATCGGGCGGGTTTCGCCTATCACGGTCGGGTCAAGGCGCTGGCTGAGGCCGCGCGTGAAGCCGGTTTGCAGTTCTGACGCCCTGACGCACTGAAGGAAATACATCATGGCAAGGTTTCAACCTCGCGCTCAAGCCGAAGGCAATGACGACGGCCTGAAAGAAAAGATGATCGCGGTCAACCGCGTCACCAAGGTCGTCAAGGGCGGCCGCACGCTGAGCTTCGCTGCATTGACGGTGGTGGGCGATGGCGATGGCCGCATCGGCATGGGCAAGGGCAAGGCCAAAGAAGTGCCTGTGGCGGTGCAAAAAGCCATGGAAGCTGCACGTCGCGGCATGTTCAAGGTGGCGCTCAAGGGCGGCACCATCCACCACAACGTGATCGGTGAACACGGTGCGGCGCGTGTGTTGATGGCACCGGCCAAACCCGGTGACGGCATCATCGCTGGTGGTCCCATGCGTGCGGTCTTCGAAGTCATGGGCGTGACCGATATCGTGGCCAAGAGCCATGGTTCGACCAACCCCTACAACATGGTGCGCGCCACCTTGGATGCGCTCAAGCGCTCCACCACCGCGGCCGAAGTGGCTGCCAAGCGTGGCAAGTCGGTTGAAGACCTCTTCAACTGAGCGATTGCCGGAGAACTCTCATGTCTGAAAAGAAGACGCTCAAGATCAAGTTGGTTCGCAGTCCCATTGGCTGCAAGGCCTCTCACCGTGCCACCGTGGCTGGTTTGGGTCTGCGCAAAATGCACAGCGAATCCGTGCTCGAAGACACGCCGGCTGTGCGTGGAATGATCAACAAGGTGTCCTACCTGGTGAAGGTGCTGTGATGGAACTCAACAACATCAAGCCGGGTGCCGGCTCCAAGCATGCCAAGCGCCGCGTTGGGCGCGGCATTGGCTCGGGTCTGGGCAAGACGGCCGGTCGTGGCCACAAGGGTCAAAAGTCTCGTGCCGGTGGCTTCCACAAAGTCGGCTTCGAAGGCGGCCAGATGCCCCTGCAGCGTCGCTTGCCCAAGCGTGGTTTCAAGTCGGCGCTGAAGAAGTACGCCGCTGAAATCAATCTGTCTGACCTGCAGCGCTTGGCCGTGGACGATGTCGACCTGCTCACGCTCAAGCAAGCCGGTCTCGTGTCTGAGCTGACCAAGACCGTCAAGGTCGTCAAGTCGGGCGAGTTGTCTCGCAAGGTCTCCCTCAAGGGGATCGGCGCGACGGCGGGTGCCAAGGCCGCCATCGAAGCGGCTGGCGGCTCGATCGCCTGAGTGACCCTGAGCGTTTTCTAAGGGCAACACGCTTCGTGGCAACCAACGCAACCCAATTGGCCAAGAGCGGCAAGTTCGGCGACCTGCGTCGTCGGCTGGTCTTTCTCGTGCTGGCCTTGGTGGTGTACCGCTTGGGCGCCCACATTCCGGTGCCGGGCATCGACCCTGGGCAATTGCAACAGCTCTTCAAGAGCCAAAGCGGTGGCATCCTGAACTTGTTCAACATGTTCAGCGGCGGCGCTTTGTCACGCTTCACCGTCTTTGCCTTGGGCATCATGCCCTACATCTCTTCGTCCATCATCATGCAGTTGATGACCTATGTGGTGCCTTCGTTGGAGGCACTGAAGAAAGAGGGCGAAGCCGGTCGTCGCAAGATCACGCAGTACACGCGCTACGGCACTTTGTTGCTGGGCACTTTTCAGTCACTGGGAATCGCGTTGGCCCTTGAAGGATCTCCGGGTTTGGTGATTGAGCCGGGTTTTACATTCCGCCTCACTGCGGTGGTGAGCTTGGTGGCCGGGACCATGTTCCTGATGTGGTTGGGTGAACAGATCACCGAGCGCGGATTGGGCAATGGCATCTCCATTCTGATTTTCTCTGGCATCGTGGCGGGCTTGCCCAGCGCCATCGGGGGCCTGTTTGAGTTGGTGCGTACCGGCTCGATGAGCATCATCGCGGCGCTGATCGTGATTGCCATCGTCATCGGTGTGACTTACGCCGTGGTGTTTGTGGAGCGGGGCCAGCGCAAGATCTTGGTGAATTACGCCAAGCGCCAGGTGGGCAACAAGGTGTATGGCGGACAGTCGTCGCACCTGCCCCTCAAGCTCAACATGTCTGGCGTGATCCCCCCCATCTTCGCCTCGTCCATCATCTTGCTGCCGGCCACCATCGTGGGCTGGTTTGCCACGGGTGATGGTTTGCGGTGGTTGAAAGATTTGTCGGGCGCCTTGTCTCCCGGGCAGCCGGTGTACGTCATGTTGTATGCCGGCATGATCGTCTTCTTTTGCTTTTTCTACACGGCCTTGGTGTTCAACAGCCGTGAAACTGCAGACAACCTCAAGAAAAGCGGCGCTTTCATTCCGGGCATCCGTCCGGGTGAGCAGACAGCCCGCCACATTGACAAAATTTTGGGCCGCCTGACGTTGGTGGGAGCGGTTTACATCACCTTGGTGTGCCTGCTGCCGGAGTTTTTGAATCTGAAGTACAACGTGCCGTTCTACTTCGGTGGGACGTCGCTGCTGATCATCGTGGTGGTGACCATGGACTTTTGGGCCCAGGTACAAAGCTATGTGATGAGTCAACAGTACGAAAGTTTGCTGAAGAAGGCAAACTTCAAAGCGGGCTGAAGCGATGGCCAAGGATGACGTCATCCAGATGCAGGGGGAGATCGTAGAAAACCTCCCGAATGCCACCTTTCGAGTGAAACTGGAAAACGGCCACGTGGTTCTCGGTCACATCTCCGGCAAGATGCGGATGCACTACATTCGTATCCTTCCGGGCGACAAGGTGACCGTAGAGCTGACGCCTTACGATTTAACGCGTGCGCGGATTGTTTTCCGCGCCAAATGAAGAGGTCAAGGAGAAGACCATGAAAGTCGCCGCATCAGTCAAGAAGATGTGCCGCAATTGCAAGATCATCCGTCGCAAGGGTGTGGTGCGAGTCATTTGCACCGATCCGCGTCACAAGCAGCGTCAAGGCTGACGTCAAGTCCCGAGGAACATTACCATGGCACGAATTGCTGGCATCAACATTCCGCCGCACAAGCACTCCGAGATCGGGCTGACCTCGATTTACGGCATTGGTCGCCCCACGGCGCGCAAGATCTGCGAGGCGGTGGGCATCCCCTACTCCAAGAAGATCAAGGACCTGACCGATTCCGACCTCGAGAAGATCCGTGATGAGATCGGTCGCATGACCATCGAGGGCGATTTGCGCCGCGAGATGTCCATCAACATCAAGCGTCTCATGGACCTCGGCTGCTATCGGGGCATGCGTCATCGCCGTGGCCTGCCGGTGCGCGGTCAGCGCACCCGCACCAACGCTCGCACGCGCAAAGGCCCCCGCAAGGGCGCTGCCGCGCTGAAGAAATAAGCCTGACATACAGCAAGGATTTCAGATATGGCCAAGGCACCCGTCAATACCGCCGCGCGTCGCGTGAGCAAGAAGGTTCGCAAGAATGTTGCGGACGGCATTGCACACGTTCACGCCTCGTTCAACAACACCATCATCACCATCACCGACCGTCAGGGCGGCGCCCTGGCATGGGCTTCCAGCGGTGGGCAAGGTTTCAAAGGCTCTCGCAAGTCCACGCCATTTGCCGCCCAGGTGGCTGCCGAAATGGCCGGACGTGCAGCGCAAGAGCAAGGCATCAAGAACCTCGACGTGCGTATCAAGGGTCCTGGCCCGGGTCGCGAGTCGTCGGTGCGTGCCTTGGCGTCGTTGGGGATTCGGATCAACTCCATCTCCGACGTGACGCCGGTGCCGCACAACGGATGCCGTCCGCAAAAACGTCGTCGTATTTGAGTCTGGAGCCTGGCGCGACGGGCCTGGAGGCAGGCCGGCCGTCGTCGGTGTAAAATACTCAGTTCCCCGCCGTTGGTAGATCTCCTGAGGTTTCAGGGCACCTGTTGACGGCATTTTTTGAAGACCACCGTCTGTCATGACCCTTCGGGCGACCGACAGACTCGCGCGGGCCCCTGCTGAGGCCATCAGCAGCAAGGCTGCCGCGTCAGAAGATTCCATACAAAGGATTGAATCGTGGCACGTTACCTAGGCCCCAAGGCCAAACTGTCTCGCCGAGAAGGCACAGACCTTTTTCTCAAGAGCGCTCGGCGCCCCATTGCTGACAAGGCCAAGTTTGAAAGCAAGCCGGGTCAGCACGGACGCACCAGTGGCTCGCGCACCTCGGACTTCGGTCTGCAGCTGCGTGAGAAGCAAAAAGTCAAGCGCATGTATGGCGTGTTGGAACGCCAGTTCCGCCGCTACTTTGCCGAAGCGGAGCGCCGCAAGGGCAACACCGGTGTGAATTTGCTGGCTCTGCTGGAGTCCCGTTTGGACAACGTGGTCTACCGCATGGGCTTTGGATCGACCCGCGCAGAGGCGCGTCAGTTGGTCTCTCACAAGGCCATCACGGTCAATGGCCAAGTGGTCAACATCCCCTCTTATTCGGTCAAGGCCGGCGACACGCTGGCCTTGCGCGAAAAGTCCAAGAATCAATTGCGCGTTCAAGACGCTCTCAAGCTGGCTCAGTCTGTGGGCATGCCTGCTTGGGTGGAAGTGGACGGCAGCAAGATGCAAGGCGTGTTCAAGAAAGTCCCCGATCGCGATGAATTTGGGGCTGACATCAAAGAAGCGCTCATCGTCGAGTTGTATTCACGTTAATTCCAGTTTCGACTCCCGGGTTTGACCGGGGAGTCGCAGTCGGCTTCGCGTGCCGGGTACGAAGCCAGACTGATCCCACCGGCGCGGTTCATCAGCCTTATCGGTGTAACGAGCCGAGGGTATTGAGAGGAACGAAGACTCCATGCAAACCAATCTGCTGAAACCCACCAAGGCCATTCAAGTCGAGTCCCTGGGCGGCCACCGTGCCAAGGCCACCTTGGAGCCATTTGAGCGTGGCTACGGCCACACGCTGGGCAACGCCCTGCGTCGCGTGCTCTTGTCGTCTATGGTGGGCTATGCCCCCACAGAAGTCACGATCGCAGGCGTGCTGCACGAGTACTCCACCATCGATGGAGTGCAAGAAGACGTGGTGCACATCATGCTCAACCTCAAGGGCGTGGTGTTCAAATTGCACAACCGTGATGAAGTGACCTTGGTCCTGCGCAAAGAAGGCGAAGGCCCCGTGACGGCTGCGGACATCCAGACGCCTCACGACGTGGAAATCATCAATCCTGAGCATGTCATTGCGCACCTGTCGCAAGGCGGCAAGCTCGACATGCAAATCAAGGTCGAAAAGGGTCGGGGCTATGTGCCCGGCAATTTGCGCCGCTTTGGTGATGAGCCTGCCAAGTCGATCGGCCGCATTGTTCTCGATGCCTCGTTCTCTCCGGTCAAGCGCGTGAGCTATTCGGTGGAGAACGCCCGTGTCGAGCAGCGCACAGACCTCGACAAACTGGTCATGGAAATTGAGACCAATGGCTCGCTGTCTCCTGAGGAGGCCATTCGTGCATCGGCCAAGATCCTGGTCGAGCAGCTGATTGTCTTTACGCAACTCGAGCACGAGGGCCTGTCCGAGCTGGGCACGGGTCTGCGTGAGCCCGAGGGTCCGGAGCCCGCACCGATCCTCATGCGTCCGGTCGACGAGCTGGAGCTCACCGTGCGTTCGGCCAACTGCCTGAAGGCCGAGAACATCTACTACATTGGCGACCTGGTGCAACGAAGCGAGACCGAGTTGCTCAAGACGCCAAACCTGGGCCGCAAGTCACTCAACGAGATCAAAGAAGTTCTGGCTTCTCGTGGTTTGACCCTGGGTACCCGCTTGGAAGGCTGGCCGCCCAAGAGTCTGGACCGCCGCTGATCGCTCAATCGCCTCGCGGCCTTTATTTCTCGCGCCTCCCGGGTACCTGATACGGCCCGGGCCATAACAGTCAAAACCTTTTTAAAGGACATCAAAATGCGCCACCGCAACGGACTTCGTAAGCTCAATCGCACCAGCGAACATCGTGCCGCGATGCTTCGCAATATGTGCAACTCTTTGCTTCAACACGAAGCCATCAAGACCACCTTGCCCAAGGCCAAAGAACTGCGCCGCGTGGTCGAGCCCCTGATCACCCTGGCCAAGGAGCCGACGCTGGCCAACCGCCGCCTGGCGTTCGACCGCACGCGTGACCGCGCCATCGTGACCAAGTTGTTCAATGAATTGGGTCCGCGCTACCAAACCCGTCCGGGCGGTTACACCCGCATTCTCAAAATGGGTTTTCGCGTGGGAGACAACGCGCCCATGGCCTACGTGGAGTTGGTGGATCGACCCGAGCCCGCCGCTGAAGCTGCGGCTGAGGCTGTCGCCGAGTGAGTCTCTTGATCTCCTGAGAAAAGCGCACTCTCGAGTGCGCTTTTTTATGGGTGGATGGCATGAGTGCTTCGTGCTAGAATCTCAGGCTCTGGCGCGGGGTGGAGCAGTCTGGTAGCT
>RFSP01000141.1 GCA_009923895.1 Betaproteobacteria bacterium
CCGCCGGCGGGGGCGCTGCCGGCACTCTCACCACCGGAAGCAGTACTGTCGGATTTGTTCGCGTCAGCTGCGCCAGGTTTCGCGCCATTCGAGCCATTTCGAAAATCGGTAACGTACCAACCGGTGCCTTTCAACTGAAAGCCAGCGGCGGTGAGTTGTTTCTTGAATTTTGCCTCGCCGCAGGCGGGGCAGTCGGTAAGCGGCGCGTCAGAGACTTTCTGCAGCGCGTCTTTCGCGAAGCCGCAGGCTTCGCAGCGGTAGGCGTAGATCGGCATGTGGAGTCCTCGAAGGAAAACCCACAATTATATGGCCTGCTCGGCTCACCTGCACCGAGCCGAGCGTCAGGGAAAAACGGGCTTCAGGATCCCACCAGCGAGTGATGGGAGCCGTGCCGGTTTTTGATGACGACCTGCGGCCCCAACGAGCCGATCAGCATGCCCACCACGGCCATGATGAAACCCGCCAATTGCGCTGGCAAGGTCTCGCTGGCCCCGGTGGCCAAAAACATGCCCCAAGACAGCAAGCCCAGCACAATGGAAAACACCGCCCCTTGTGTGGTGGCACGCTTCCAATAAAGCCCCGCCGCCAACGGCACAAACGCACCGACCAGGGTCACTTGATAGGCCCCAGACACCATCTCATAGATGGGCGTGCCTTGCAGCAAGATCGCGTAGGTGCACACGCACACACTGAACACCAAAACCGCCACACGCATGGTCCAAAGCTCTTGCCGATCCGACTGGCGCGGGAAAAACTGTCGCCAGATGTTCTCCACAAAAGTCACCGAAGGCGCCAACAGCGTGGCCGATGCCGTGCTCTTGAGCGCTGAGAGCAAGGCCCCAAAGAAGATGACCTGCATGACAAAAGGCATGTGCTCCAACACCAAGGTGGGCAAGACCTTTTGCGGATCTTCTTTGATGAGCGTGGCTGCCTGCTCGGGCATGATGATCAATGCGCTGGTGACCAAAAACATGGGCACGGCCGCAAACAGGATGTAGCACACGCCACCGATGACCGGCCCCCGCGTAGCCGCCTTGAGATCCTTGGCTGACATGACCCGCTGAAACACATCCTGCTGAGGGATGGAGCCAAACATCATGGTGATGGCTGCAGCAATAAACGTCACAATTTGTGCCATGGTCGGCTCGGGCCAAAACCGAAACAGGTCTTTGCTCAGCGCCAGGTCGATGACTTTGTCCGCCCCTCCTGCCTGACCGGAAGCGAACACCGCAATGATGGCCAAGCCAACCACCAAGATGATCATCTGAATGAAGTCGGTCACGGCCACCGACCACATGCCACCAAAGAGCGTGTAGGCCAGAATGGACGCCGTGCCCAAGATCATGCCCAGAGGGATGGAGATGGCGCCTGCCGACAACAGGTTGAACACCAGGCCGAGTGCGGTGACCTGTGCCGACACCCAGCCCAGATAGCTCAAAATGATGATGAGCGAACACGCCACTTCCACACCGCGTCCATAGCGTTCACGGTAGTAGTCGCTGATCGTCAACAAGGTCATCTTGTAGAGCTTGGCCGCGAAAAACAAGCCCACAAGAATCAAGCAGGTGCCGGCGCCAAAGGGATCTTCAACCACACTGCCCAGGCCACCCTGCACAAACTTGGCAGGAATGCCCAGCACGGTTTCAGAGCCGAACCAGGTCGCGAATGTGGTGGTGATGATCATCACCAAGGGCAAGTGACGACCGGCGATGGCAAAGTCGGCGGTGGTCTTGACGCGCTTGGCTGCCCACAGCCCAATGGCAATGGTGGCCAACAGGTAGAAGATGACGAGGGTGAGCAGCATGGGGCCGTCCTTGCGAGATTGTGCGAATTATCCGTGGACCATTAGAAAGCGCATGAGCAGTGCGCCAAAGACAAAACCAAACGCTCCCCAGAGCAGTGCCTGAAGCAAGCGGTTGGTGCGCCTTTGCTCAGCCAGCAAGGCCGCCAGCAGCGCCGAGTCCTTTGATGCAGAGGCTGGAGGCTGCCCTTGTTGCAGGAGTGCCTGATGCCACAAGCGCGGCAACTCAGGCAGCAAGTGGGCATAACGAGGGGCCTCCACCTTCACGCGGTCCACCAATGCACGCCACCCCACCTGCTCACTCATCCAACGCTCCAAAAAAGGCTTGGCCGTGGTCCACAAATCCAACTCCGGGTCCAACTCCCGCCCCAGACCTTCCACATTCAACAAGGTCTTTTGCAAGAGCACCAACTGAGGTTGAATTTCTACATTGAACCGGCGCGACGCTTGGAACAGCCGCATCAAGACCTGACCGAGAGAAATGTCTTTGAGGGGTCGCTCAAACTGGGGCTCACACACGGCTCGGATGGCGCTCTCCAAGGCGTCGACCCGGGTGCCAGGAGGCACCCACCCCGATTCCAGGTGAAGTTCGGCCACCCGCTTGTAGTCTCGACGGAAGAACGCAATGAAGTTGTGTGCCAGGTACTGCTTGTCGCTCTCGTTGAGCGTGCCGATGATGCCGAAATCCAGCGCAACGTAGCGACCAAAGGTGTCAGGCTCGATGCTGACCTGAATGTTGCCGGGGTGCATGTCGGCGTGGAAAAAACCATCTCGAAACACCTGCGTGAAGAAGATGGTGACGCCGTCTTGAGCGAGTTTTTTGAAATCAATCCCCGCGTCGCGCAAACGCTGTACTTGCCCAATGGGCACCCCGTCCATGCGCTCCATGACGATGACGTTGGTGGTGCACAGGTCCCAGATCATCTCGGGCACCATGACCAAGTTCAAACCCTGCATATTGCGCCGCAACTGAGTGGCGTTGGCGGCTTCTCGCACCAAATCCAGCTCGTCGTGCAAATGCATGTCGAATTCGGCCACCACCTCGCGGGGTTTGAGCCGACGGCCGTCGGCACTGATGCGCTCCAACCAGCGCGCCAGCGTGTGCAGCAAGTCCAGGTCGTCTTCAATGGCGGCCAGCATCCCCGGTCTCAAGACCTTGACCGCCACCTCTCTGCCGCCCCCGGGGCGTCCTGGGTCGATCTCGTCTCGCAACCGTGCGAAATGCACTTGGGCGATTGACGCACTCGCCACCGGCTGTGCATCAAAGCGTGCAAACACCTCCTCGATGCGGCGGCCCAAGGCCTTCTCAACCAAGCCAGCCGCCACTTGTGCATCGAAGGGCGGCACGCGGTCTTGCAACAAGGTCAGCTCATTGGCCACATCCAACGGCAACAAATCACGCCGCGTGGACAACACCTGCCCGAACTTGACGAAGATGGGACCCAGCGCTTCCAGCGCCTTTCTCAGACGCACTCCGCGAGGATCGGAATAGTCTCGGCCCAAACTCCACAGCCGTGCCAACACCCGGGCCCAGGGCTGGCGCACACCCCGCAGCGCCATCTCTACGAGCCCGAAGCGCCAAACGATGAACAAAATGGTCGTCAGGCGCACCAAGCGTCTCATGGCCGACCCTCCGGTCCCGGGCCAACGCCCCCTTTCCAAGACACGATGGCCTGCTTGAGCCAAGAGCCCCATTGCATGACCGCATGGGCTGCGGCCGGTCCGAAGATCCGCTCCACATCCGCCGCCACATCCCATCGAACATGGGCCAGCAACCACTGCACATCGGCTGCCAGCTGCGCATCACCATCCACCTGCACGCTGGGCGTGTCTCCCGAGGCCAATTGCATCAACAAAGCAGGCGGGTTCGAGGCGTCCAATCTCACCCGCAGATCGGCCGCGTCGACAGGCGCAGAACCGCACCACTCCAGCAAACCGGCGGGGGTGATGCGAAACCCCAACGCAGGACAAGGCGGCAACCAAGCCGGCCAGCCCTCGACCTCCATCACCACCACACGCTGTGCATGCGGCCGCATCTTGTCCAAGGCGGCATCCTCTGAACTCAGCACGTGGTTGAGCGCCAAGGTGAGCCGCTCCATGGCAGCCGGCACCAGCCAAGCTTGGAGATTGAGGGGGTCGATCATTCCGGCATTGTAGGGAGGCGCCGCCCTGCCCTGCGCCGCACCCAAAAATTGCGCGCGCGCAATGACGATCTCCCCAACTTCGCCGATGGTGAACGCCCTGAGGATGTGGTTGGGAGAATCATGATGTTTGATTTGAGGACGGGTCGCTCACTCCTTGCGCGTTGTACGCGTTGTGCGCGATGGCCAAAAGGGCTGATGGCCGGCGTGCTGTGCGCGGCGTTCAGCGGGGCTTGGGCCGACGACGCAGCCCCCTGGGTGGCGCAGGGCCTGTTTGTGTGGAGCCAGGAGAGCAACCTGTTGCGCTTCTCAGACGCCGAGGTGGCTTCGGGATTGACGACGTCTGACACCGCCCGAACAGCAAGGCTCTCACTGGGATGGCACCCCCGCTGGGGACGCCAGCGTCTGAACGCGGAATTGGCCCTGGGCCGCCAACAATTCAGCCGATTCAGCCTCTACAACCATGACGAGCACGACCTCCACCTGGGATGGGACTGGCAAACGGCAGACCATCTCAGTGGCGCGATCCAAGCCCATGACCTTCAGCACCTGTCGCAGCTGCGTCCATATGGCATCGGCCTGCTGACCGTGCCCAACCTCGAATCCACCCAGCAAGTTCAGGCCCTGGCCCGCTGGGGGTTGGCCTCTACCATGGGGCTCGAAGCCTCGCTAGAAGGTCGACGGGTTGAGTATTCGGCCCAGCAAGCCCGTGCCGATGACTACCACCAACACACGGCCGGCCTGGCCTGGCGATCGGCGCCATCGGCCGCCATGCTGTGGGGGCTGGGTTTGCGGGCCACGCAGGGACGGTATCCGCACCGGTTTGAAGCCCTGACCAGCGCACGCAACGACGATGCCTTTCAAGGTCGTTTTGTGGACCTGATTTTGCAGTGGATGCCCGAAGCGGGCCGCTCGCCCCACCAGTGGGAGGGGCGATTGAGCAGCGGACGCACCACTTACGACGTGGACACCTCGCGCAATGTGTCGGGGCTTTTTGGGCGGGTGCGCTGGTTGTGGCAGCCTCTGGCAGGCTTGCACCTGGACACCGCATGGACGCGGGAACCCGGTCAAGATGCCTATTTCGCCACGCTGGTGGCGCCGGCTGCGGAGGTAAGGGGCTCAGCACCTGCCGCCGTGGCTCCCATCGAAGCCACCCGCCTCACCCACAAGCTGCAGCTGATGGCCTCGGCCGATGTCACCGCCAAAACTCAGGTGCAACTGGGGGCGGGCACG
>RFSP01000142.1 GCA_009923895.1 Betaproteobacteria bacterium
GACGAGGAGTTTGGAGAGTCTTTGGCCGCTGCCGTTGAGCTGGTCCCTGGCGCGCAATTGACGGCTCGAGAGATTCAAGACTTCATTGCCCATCGATTGGCTCGCTACAAAGTGCCCAAGCGGGTGGACTTTCATGCCTCGCTGCCCCGCCAAGACAGCGGAAAGATTTTCAAACGTCATCTGCGAGACCCATTCTGGAAGGGCACTGGGCGCGCGATTTGATTCGCCCATCCGTGAAAAATTCTGCACAAGGAGAACGATGTGAGTTTTACCGAAGAACAAATCGCATTCCGTGACAGCGTGCGCCGCATGGCTGAAAAGCACGTGGCGCCCATTGCCGCCGAGGTGGACGAACACGATCGATTTCCCACCGAGCTTGTGAAGCTCTATGGCGAGATGGGCTTGATGCAGTTGTGGGTGCCAGAAAAATACGGTGGTCCTGAGGGCAACCTCACCCTGGTGTGCATCGCGCGAGAGGAAATCTCTCGGTTCTCACCCGCCTGTGGAGCAATCGCCGGCCTGAACACGATGTTCATCATGCCGCTGCTGCACTTTGGGACAGAGGAGCAGCGCCAACGCTTCTTGCCCATCATTGCCAGAGGCGGCGTGGTCACAGCCATCGCCATCTCCGAACCCCAAGCAGGCTCTGACGTGAGTGCCATGGCCACCCGAGCGGTGAAAGACGGGGACAGTTACGTCATCAACGGTCGCAAGCAATGGTGCAGCTACGGTGTCGATGCCGACTACATCGTGCTCATGGCCCGCACCCAAGGCGACGGTGGAGGCGACGGCATCAGCGCGTTTGTCATCGAGCCCAAGAAGATGAAGGGCATCACCTTCGGTCGCCATGAACGCAAGATGGGTTGGCGCGGTGCCCCCAACACCCCCATCTTTTTGGACAACGTCCGGGTGCCGGCAGAAAATCTCATCGGCGAAGAAGGCAAAGGGTTTCGGGCCAGCTTGCGTGCGCTGGATCTCAACCGCCCCACCATCGGAGCGCAATGCGTGGGTTTGGCGCAAGGAGCGCTGGATGCCTCCGTGGCCTACGCCAAGGAGCGCAAACAATTCAAGCGCAGCATTGGAGACTTCCAAGGCATATCGTTCATGCTGGCGGACATGGCCATCCAAATTGAAGCCGCCCGCGCCCTCGTTTACGAATGCGCTCGCGCGGGTGACGAGGAAGACTGGCAGCGCCTGAATACCCTGGCCAGCATGGCCAAATGCTTTGGCAGCGACATGGCCATGAAGGTCACCACCGACGCCGTTCAAGTGTTTGGTGGCTATGGCTACACCATGGACTACCCTGTGGAGCGCATGATGCGCGATGCCAAGCTGGCGCAAATCTTCGAAGGCACCAACCAGATTCAGCGCATGGTGATCGCCAGAGACTTGCTGAAGTGAATGGTCTGGTGCGTCCGCTCAAGGAGCCGGACGCACCGGGCGCACGGGACGCCAGATGGCAAAAGCCAACTGCGTGGCCCCCGCCGTGAGCCCCAGGGCCACGGCCAGCTGCCATGCAAGGGTGTAAGACCCCAAAGCGTCGTAGAGCAAGCCACCGCCCAAGGCGCCGGCAAAGCTGCCCAGCTGGTGGCTCATGAAGGCCACTCCGCTGATCATGGCTTGCCACCGCAGACCAAACATCTCCACCACCGAGCCGGCAATCAGGGGGCTGACGCCCAGCCACAAAAAGCCCATCGCTGCGGCGAACATCAGGGTGCCCGCGGGCGTGGGGGGTGTGGAGAAATAGACAATGAAAACGCTCGATCGGGTGAGGTAGAGAAGCCCCAACAGCGCCTGCTTGTTCCATCGGCCTCCTGCCCAGCCAAAAAACAAACTCCCCAAGACGTTGAAACCACCGATCATGGCCAACGCCTGGGCGCTGAGCATGGGGTCCATGCCGCAGATGTCCAAGTAAGAGGGCAGATGCGTGGTCAGAAACACCAACTGCATGCCGCACACAAAGTACGCCAGCGACATGACGACGAATGCCGGTCGCGACAACGCCTGACGCAAGGCGTGCGAGGCGCGAGGCTGCTCACCCGCAGGCGCGGGCGCTGCTGGCTGGTGGTCCACCCGTCCACCCACCCAAGCCCCTGGAATCATCAACAGCGCCAATGCGGCAAATGCAAACAGCCCCACCCGCCAGCCTGCGCCTTGTGCGATGGCCTGTCCCAAAGGAGCGGCCAAGAGCGCCCCCAGCGATCCCCCGGCAGAGACCATGCCCATCACCGCGCTGCGCCACTCGGGTGTCACCACCCGCGAACTGACCGCCAGCGCGATGGCGTTGGCTGTGCAAGACACCGCCACACCCACACCCACGCCCGCGCCCAAGACCACGCCCCAAATACTCTGGGAGGTGGCCAAGGTGAGCATGGCTGCCACATAGACCAAAGATCCCAACAGCATGATCGGCCGGAACCCCCAGCGCACTACCGCGGCACCGGTCAGGGGCTGCAACAAGCCCCATGTCAGGTTTTGCACACCGATGCCCAAGGTGAATTCGGACACGCTGATGCCCACTTCGCGTGTCAGCGGGGGCACAAAAATGCCCAGGCTCTGCCGCAGCCCGGAGGACAAGGTGAGCATGAGCGTGATGCCCAAAAGAATGGGCCAAGCAGGCCTGAGCGCCGCCCAACTACCGGGCGCCGCCGACTTCTCGTGCACGTTCACGCGACCACCCGTGCTCGGGTCTCACTCCGCCTTGATGTTATTGGCGCGCACCACGGTGCCCCACTTCTGCAAGTCACTGACAATGACCTGCGAGAACTCGGCCGGCGTGTTGCCCATGGGCTCAAAACCCATCTCGTAGATTTTCTTTTGTACGTCTGGCAGGTTGGTGATGCGACGCACCTCTTGAGACCACTTCTCCACCACCGCGGCCGGCGTGCCGGCAGGCAAGAACAGCCCTCCCCAGCCAGCGAGATTCACGTCCGCAAACCCCGCTTCCGACAATGTCGGCACAGAAGGGAAATCCTTCAAGCGCTTGGGGCTGGCCACGGCAATCAGCTTGACCTTGCCGGTGGACAATTGCCGCGCATAAAAGCCCACCGATCCCCAAGCCAGCTGGATCTGACCACTCACCAAATCCGGAAACGAAGCGGCCTCCCCTTTGTAGGGGACGTGATTGATCTGGATACCAGCGGCCTTGTTCAAACCTTCGCCAATGATGTGGGCGCCCGAACCCACGCCGTAGCTGCCAAAGCTCAAGCCACCCGGCTGACGCTTGGCCAATGCCACCAGTTCCGCGAGGTTGTTGGCCGGTAAAGTGGCGTTGGCCGCCAACGCGATCGGGAATGACGCCACCAGCGACACCGGCGCCAAATCCGCCGCTTTGTAAGGCGTGTCCGTGCGCAATACCAAGTTTTGGACAAATCCACTGATGGTGAACAAAGCGGTGTATCCGTCGGGCGGCGCCTTGGCCACAGCGGTCGTCGCCAATACCGTGTTGGCGCCTGCGCGGGATTCCACGATCACCTGTTGTCCCCAAGTGGCAGCCAGCTTTTCTGCGACCACGCGCGCCAGAATGTCGAGGTTGCCCCCCGGCGCCGTCGGGATCAGAATTCGAACCGGCTTGTTGGGAAAGGGCTCCGGTGCCTGGGCGTGGGCACCAAGACCCAGCATCAAGCACACCCACACAGAAAGGGCCGTGAGCGCACGGACCGAACCTCGACGACGACCTTGCATGACACGTTCCTTTTTAGGTTCAACCATTAAACAATCGTAAGGGCTGGCCAAATCATACGTCAAGATGTTTAAAATGTCCTAAGGTTCAACCAATCAGGTTCCATCCCGTTCTCAGCCAAGGCCTCACCATGCTCTCACCCCAAGACAACGACACATTGGTTCGGGTCGGGCCCGACACGCCCATGGGCCAATTCATGCGCTTGTTCTGGGTGCCCTTCCTGAGGTCTTCCGATGTCGAGGTCGATGGTCAACCCCACCGGGTCCGCCTTCTCAAAGAAGACCTGGTGGCGTTCAGAGACAGCTCGGGGCGGGTGGGCCTGGTCGACCACGCTTGTCCTCACCGCGGCGCCCCGCTGGTGTTTGGCCGCAACGAGCACGATGGGATCCGTTGCGTGTATCACGGATGGAAATTCGGCGTGGACGGCAAGTGCCACGAAATGCCGGCCGAGCCTGCCAACAGCCCCATGGTCTCGCGCATTCGCATCAAGTCTTATCCGGTGCAAGAGCGCAATGGCATCTTGTGGACCTATATGGGCCCGAATCCAGACAGCCCTCCCCCGCTGCCGCACCTGGAATGGAATCTCGTGCGCGAGGATCAAGTGGCCATCTCCATCCGCGTGCAGGAGTGCAACTGGCTGCAGGCCCTCGAAGGGGAAATCGACTCCGCGCATGCGGCCATCTTGCATGGGCGTCATGGAGACGGCGGTGTCATCAACCAGTGGAAGCAAGCCGCCGATCTGGCTCCAAAATTTGAATGTGTTCAACATTCTGCGGGTATGAGCATAGGCGCCCGACGCCACACACCCGATGGCCGCCAATACGTGCGCGTCAATCAATTTCTCATGCCTTTTTGGACCTTGGTGCCTCCGCAAGCCCAGTTTCCAGAACTCAGTGGTCACGCCTGGGTGCCGATCGATGATGAGCACACGCTGTGCTTGATGTTTTCGTATCACCCGTCTCAACCCTTTTACGAAAAGACGCGCAAGGTCTTCAAGGAAGGACACAACGGCCGAGAAACCGGGCACGCATCGGAACAGTCATTTGAACCCCGTCCTTGCACCCATCCGTTCCCTCGCTATTGGAGTCGCTACAACCGAGACAACGCCTACCAATTCAATTACGCGCTGCAAGTCGAAAAATACAACTCAGGGCTGCCAGGTCTTTGGGTTCAAGATGCCGCCTGCCAGTCGGGGGTGACCCCCATCTATGACCGCAGCAAAGAGCACCTGGGCACTTCTGACACTGGCATTGCACGCACTCGCCGTCAATTACTCGACCATGTGCGCAAGTTCCATACCGAAGGTTTGCGCCCCTCCTCGGCAGACCATCCTGAAGAATTCATGCGGCGCGCGATTTCCATCACACTCGATGCCGGCGCCAATTGGATGGAAGCCGGCGCCGAGCACATGCAAGCCCAACTGGGCAAAGACTTTGGGTATCAGCCTT
>RFSP01000143.1 GCA_009923895.1 Betaproteobacteria bacterium
TCCGGGTCAGCAGCGCGGGTCTGGTCGGTTCCAGTTTGGTGGCGTTGGGCTTTTCGCCCACGGCCGCCCTGGCCCAAACCCGCAATTTCAAGCTGTCCCGAACCACCGAAACGCGAAGCACCTGCCCGTATTGCTCGGTCAGTTGTGGCGTCATCATGTACACGTTGGGTGACACCGCCAAAAACAACAAGCCGGCGCTGGTGCATGTGGAGGGGGATCCCGACCACCCGGTCAATCGTGGCACGCTGTGCCCCAAGGGTGCGGGTCTGGCCGACATGATCAACAGCCCGAACCGTTTGCACCATCCGGAGGTGCGCGAGGCCGGGTCCAATGACTGGAAGCGCATTTCTTGGGATGAAGCCCTCACGCGCATCGCCAAGCACATCAAGACCGATCGCGATGCCAACTTCGTGACCCAAAACGCCAATGGGCTCACGGTGAATCGTTGGAACACATCGGGCTTCTTGCTCTCCAGCGCCTCGAGCAACGAAGCCGGGTATCTGTCTGTGAAGATGCTTCGGGCGATGGGAGTGGTCACACTCGATACACAAGCGCGAATATGACACGCGCCGACGGTGTCCAGTCTGGGCCCGAGTTTCGGCAGAGGAGCGATGACCAACTCCTGGAACGATATCAAGAATGCGGATTTGGTCTTGATCATGGGCGGCAATGCCGCCGAAGCGCACCCGTGCGGCTTTAAGTGGGTGACCGAAGCCCAGCAGCAGCGCAAAGCCAAGCTGGTGGTGGTGGATCCCCGTTTCACGCGCTCGGCGGCCGTGGCGGACTTCTACGCACCCATACGCGTAGGAACCGACATTGCCTTCTTGGCCGGTGTGATCAACTACATGCTCAGCAACGAGAAGGTGCACATGGAGTACGTCAAGGCGTACACCAACGCGACCTACCTCATCAAACCCGAGTTCAAGTTCGACAACGGCTTGTTCGTGGGCTATGACGAGGCCAAGCGCAGCTACACCGACAAGTCAAGCTGGCAATACCTGACGGGCAAAGACGGTTTCGTGCAAGTCGACGAGAGTTTGCAAGCGCCCAACTGCGTGTGGCAGCTCATGAAGCAGCACTATGCCCGCTACACGCCCGAGCAGGTGAGCAAGATCTGTGGCACACCCAAGGATGCCTTCCTCAAGGTGGCCGAGATGATTGCTGGCACGCACACGCCAGACCGCGTGATGACCATCCTGTATGCCTTGGGTTGGACCCAGCACTCGGTGGGCTCACAAAACATCCGTGCCATGGCCATGATCCAGCTCTTGCTGGGCAATATTGGTCGTGCCGGTGGTGGCGTGAACGCCTTGCGTGGTCATGCCAATGTGCAAGGCATCACCGACCAGTGTGCTTACTCTGAGGTGTTGCCCGGCTACTTGAGCGCACCGACCGAGGCGGATGCGACCCACGCCAAGTACATTGAAACGCGCACTCCCAAGCCCTTGCGGCCGGGTTCCATGAACTTCCCGGCCAACTTCTCCAAGTGGTCGGTGAGTCAGCGCAAGGCCTGGTATGGCGATGCGGCCACCAAGGACAACGACTTCGCGTATGACTGGTTGCCCAAGCGCGACGGCGCCTACGACATCCTGGCCATGTTCGACCGCATGTTCCAAGGCAAGATGAACGGCTTTGTGTGTCAGGGCTTCAACCCCTTGGCTGCAGTGCCCAACAAGAAGAAGTTGGGGACGGCGCTGTCCAAGCTGAAGTACCTGGTCATCATGGATCCGCTCAAAACCGAGACGGGAGAGTTCTGGAAAAACTTTGGTGAATACAACAACGTCGATCCAGCGTCCATTCAGACGGAGGTCTTCCGTTTGCCGGCCACATGCTTTGCCGAGGACCCGGGCAGTTTCACGAGCTCGGGCCGCGTCATTCAGTGGCACAGCAAGGCAGTGGACCCGCCGGGTGAGGCCAAGACCGATCGCGAGATCATGGCCAGCCTGTTCATCAAGCTGCGTGGCATGTACGCCAAGGACGGGGGGGCCTTCCCCGATCCCATCAAGGCGCTGACCTGGCCCTACAGCAACCCCACCAATCCGCCACCCGAAGAGCTGCTGCGTGAGATCAACGGCCGTGCCTTGGCCGATGTGATGTCACCTCCGGACCCCAAGAATCCGAAGGAGCCGCCCAAGGTGCTGGTCAAAGCCGGTGAGCAGTTGCCGGGCTTTGGAATGCTGCGCGACGATGGGTCGACCACCTGCGGCAATTGGATCTACTCAGGCGTTTGGACGCAAGCCGGCAACAACTCGGCGCGGCGTGACACCTCCGACCCGTCTGGGTTGGGCGTGTACCAGAACTGGGGCTTTTCTTGGCCGGCCAATCGGCGGATCCTCTACAACCGTGCGGCGGCTTCGCCAGACGGCAAGCCCTGGGATCCCAAGCGCCGCCAGATTGCCTGGAACGGCACGGCCTGGGCGGGCACCGATGTCCCCGACATCAACCCAGCCCTTGGACCCGACAGCGGAGCCGGTCCGTTCATCATGACGGCCGAAGGAACGGCACGCTTGTTTGCGCTGGGGATGATGGCCGAAGGTCCATTGCCCGAGCACTACGAGCCGTTTGAGACACCGGTGGGTGCCAACGCCATGAACACCAACCCCAAGGCGGTGAGCAATCCGGCAGCGCGCGTCTACAAGGGCGACATGGAGCAATTTGGCACGTCCAAAGAGTTCCCCTATGCCGCCACCACCTACCGCCTCACCGAGCACTACCACTACTGGACCAAGAACGCGAAGATCAACGCGGTCACCCAGCCCTCGCAGTTTGTGGAAATCGGCGAGGACCTGGCCAAGGAAAAGAGCATCAAGAACGGTGACAAGGTCAAGGTCAAGTCCAATCGTGGCGAGATCAAGGCCACAGCCGTGGTGACCAAGCGCATGAAGGGGCTCGATTGCAACGGCAAGAAAGTTCACACGGTCGGTATTCCGATCCACTGGGGCTTTATTGGCGTGGCCAACGTCGGACATCTGTCTAACACGCTGACCCCGTTTGTGGGGGATGCGAATTCCCAGACGCCTGAATACAAGGCATTTCTGGTGAACATCGAAAAAGCGTGAGGTGAACCATGACCATGCAATCTTCGCTTGACATTGTGGCCCGCTCGGCCACCACCACGCCCAGCCCTTCGGTGAGGCAGAGCGTGGAAGTGGCCAAACTGATCGATGAGTCCAAGTGCATCGGATGCAAGGCCTGCCAGGTCGCGTGCAGCCAGTGGAACGAAATCTCTGACGACATGGGGACCAACGTTGGCGTGTACGACAACCCGTCGGATTTGACGGACAAGTCGTGGACGCTGATGCGGTTCACCGAGGTGGAGGAAAACGGTTCGCTGGAGTGGCTGATCCGAAAGGACGGCTGCATGCACTGTGCCGACCCGGGCTGCCTCAAGGCCTGCCCCGCGCCGGGAGCCATCGTGCAGTACGCCAACGGCATCGTGGATTTCAAACAAGAAAACTGCATCGGCTGCGGCAACTGCGTGACCGGCTGCCCGTTTGATATTCCGCGGATCTCCAAAAAGGACAACAAGGCCTACAAGTGCACCTTGTGTTCGGACCGTGTGTCTGTGGGTTTGGAACCTGCCTGTGTCAAGACCTGCCCCACGGGCGCCATCACCTTCGGCAAGAAGGAAGACATGGTGTCTTATGGCAATATGCGCGCGGGGGAGCTCAAAGAACGGGGGTTCAAGCATGCGGCCTTGTACAACCCGGCTGGCGTGGGCGGCACCCATGTGATGTACGTGCTCAAGCACGGCGACAAAACCGAGCAATACGCCGGCTTGCCCAGCAACCCGTCGATCAGCCCGATGGTGTCTTTGTGGAAGGGCGCGCTCAAACCTCTGGCCGTGCTGGGGATGGTGGGCGCCGTGGTGGCGGGCTTCATGCACTACATGAAGGTCGGCCCGGTGGAAGCCAAGGACGAAGAGAAAGAAAGCGCCTAAGGAGAACACCATGAGCAAGACCACTGATCTTCGGCGCTACGACGACAACACCCGCATGAACCACTGGGTCATTGCCCTGTTGTTTTTTGCGGCGGCCTTGTCGGGGCTGGCGTTTTTTCATCCGTCGATGTTCTTCTTCACCAACCTCTTCGGGGGAGGGGTGTGGACGCGCATCCTGCATCCTTACTTTGGGGTGTTCATGTGCTTGAGCTTTGTGGGCCTTTACGTGGGTCTGCACCGCGACAATGTCATCACGCCGGAGGACAAGGCCTGGCTTGAAAAGGCCGGTCAGATGCTCAAGGGCGACAAGGCGGGCATGCCGCCGGTGGGCAAGTACAACGCCGGTCAAAAAATCGTGTTTTGGTTGATGACTGGGAGCCTCGTGGTGCTGCTGTTGACGGGCCTTCTGTTCTGGCATGCCTGGTTCCCTGACTTCCCCATCTGGGCGCGTCGCGCGGGCGTGTTGTTGCATGCCGTCTCTGCCGTGGTGCTGGTGCTCACGGTGATCATGCACATCTACGCCGCCATTTGGGTCAAAGGCACCGTGCGCGCCATGACCCGCGGCACGGTGACTCAGGCCTGGGCCAAGACCAACCACCCCTTGTGGCACAAGGAAATGACGGCCGATAAATAATCGCCTGTACCATCCCCGGTGGCGGCATCTCACGGGAGATTCCGCCACTTTTTTATTGAAATTGATGACTGAGCGTTCGACTGTTTCATTCTTGAGCCCCGAGGAGATCGCCACCCGCAAGGTGGGCGATGCCGTGCACCTGCGTTTTGCGCATTTGGGCGAGGTCTTTCGCGAACGCGCTGTGCGCCTTCGGCAGCTCGCGGCTGGGCACGCCATGCGTGACTACCTGGTCTTTGTGGCCGATGTGTCTGACGCGCAGCATCATGTGTTGAACGCGCCGCGCAGCGTGGGTTTGCCGACCCAGGAGTTCTTGGGAGAGGCCGCACGCCAAGGACTGTCTGCCTTGGCGTTCCCTCGCTGGGCGCTGAACCATGAGTGGCAACAAGATTTGCAAGAGTTGCTGGCGCAGTTGAAGCCGCGAGCGCAAGGCCCTGTGCTGGGGGTCATCGAATCTTTGCAGCAACACTCCCGTGACGATCTGCAATTGCAGGCTGATCGACTGCTGTCAGGCATCATGTTGGGCTTG
>RFSP01000144.1 GCA_009923895.1 Betaproteobacteria bacterium
CTCCACGACCACCACAACCACCACTCCCCGCTCCCAAGAGGCCAAGCCATGAAAACCTGGTCCGCCTTCTTGCAATCGGCCTCAGCGGCCACCTCGGCCTGGGTGGGCCCGGCTGCACCTCGCGAGCGGCGATGGGCGGCTTGGGGCTTGTTGGCCCTGATCGTGGGGCTGGCTTGGCAGTGGACCGTATCGCCAGCGTTGCAAACCATTCGTCGTGCGCCTGAGCAACGCGCTCAACTCGAGCTGCAACTGCAACTCATGCAAGCCCAGGCCCGAGAGGCCGCCCAACTGCGCGCCATGCCCACGCTGACGGGCGCTCCCGCGCTGGCGGCGCTCAAAGCGGCCACCGACCGTTTGGGGGCCTCGGCCAAGTTGTCGGTGCAAGGCGAGCGCGCGGTCATTACGCTGGACGGCGTGGGCTCCGCAGCCTTGCGCGCCTGGTTGGCCGAGGTGCGTTCTGGCGCGCGGGGCCGTCCCATCGAAGCCCAGCTGGCACGCACGGCCAAGGGCTACAGCGGCACCATCACGGTGGCCTTGCCCACTGGAGGTCCGGCATGACAGCGCGGCGCTGGAGCGGCTCAAAGCCGGCGTCCTCGTGGGAGCAGCGTGCCCAAGCCAGCCGGCGTTGGGCCTTGTGGGGCGCTGCCCTGGGCGTGGTGGGCTCGGCAGTGGCCTACGCCCCCGCCCAGTGGGTGGCCCAGGCGGTCCAGTCGGCCACCTCTGAACGCTTGGCCTTGACCCAGGCCCGCGGCTCGCTGTGGCACGGCAGTGCGGTGCTCATGCTCACGGGTGGACCCGGCAGCCGCGATGCCACCGTTGGACGGCACCTTGCGTGTGGCCAGCCCTGGCGCTCAGCTGCAATGGGCCAACGGCCGCTGGCACATGAGCGGTGAACTGCAGCTCGATGTGGAGCACATGTCCTCACGCTTGAGTACGCTGGATACGTTGGGTCAATACCGCCTGATTCTGAGTGGAGGCAGTGGGGCGGGTCCCCAGGCCGATGCCCCAACGGGCGCCGGCGCCACATTGACGCTGAGCACCCTCTCTGGTGCCTTGCGCATCAACGGGCAGGGCCGTTGGGTCGACTCGCGTTTTCAATTCAAAGGAGAGGCCTTTGGTGCTGAAGGTGCCGAAGGTGCTGTCAATAATTTGCTCAACCTCATCGGCCGGCGCGAAGGCGCGCGGGCCTTGATTTCGATCGGATGATCATGAATGCCATGCATGCCGTGCGCTTGAACCCATCTCCGCTGGTCTGTGCCATCGTGGCTGCAATGACCGGCCTGGCCCTCCCGCAAGCCTTGTGGGCCCAGAGCCCCTCCACGACCTCCGCGGCCTCCACGGCAACCTCTACCGGTGCAACAACCGCTGCCACCACCACCGAGCCGGCCCCCGCAGGCAGCACCAGCCCGGCATTGCGGTCCCGCACCCCCGTGACCGTCAACTTTGTCAACGCAGACGTCGAGGCGGTCACCCGCGCATTTGCCGCCATGATCGAGCGACAAATCGCGGTCGACCCTCGCGTCAAAGGCACCATCACCGTGTACAGCGAGCAGCCCTTGACCGTGCGTCAGGCCTACCTCAACTACCTCTCCGCCTTGCGCGGTCTGGGCTTTGCCATGGTCGAGAACGCGGGCTTGCTCAAGGTGGTCCCCGAAGCCGATGCCAAGTTGCAAGCGGGCACCGTGTCGGTGGGCGAAGCACCCACGCGCAACGATCAGGTCATGACGCAAATATTCACGCTGCGTCACGAAAACCCCAACAACCTGGTCACGGTGCTGCGCCCCCTCATCACGGCCAACAACACCATCAACGCCAGCCCAGGCACCAACACCCTCGTCATCACCGACTACGCCGACAACTTGCAGCGTCTGGGCAAAATCATTGCGGCCCTTGACCAGCCTTCGCTCACCGACTTTGAGGTCATCCCACTCAAGCACGCCATCGCGAGCGACTTGGCGGTGCTGGTGCAGCGCTTGGCAGACACCTCGGCCACGGGGGCCACCACCCCTGCGGCCGGCGCAGCGGCTGGTGCGTCTACAGGCTCGGTGCTGGCCGATCCGCGCAGCAACTCCCTCATCATTCGCGCCCCCAACGCCGCCCGCCTGGCCATGATGCGCGCCACCATCGAGCGGCTCGACCGCCCCAATGCGGCCGGAGGGCCGGCTGGCAATGTCTGGGTGGTGCATCTCAAAAACGCCGAAGCCACCCGTTTGGCCACCGTGTTGCGCGCCGCCTTTGGCAGCGGCGCGGCGGCAGCGGGTACAACCACCGCTCCTGGCGCAGCGCCCCTCACCCAAGCCCCTGCGGGCATGACGGCCACGCCGTCACCTCAAGCCACGGCCCCGCTCAGCGCGGCAGCAGCACCGTCTACAGGGGGCTTTATTCAAGCCGACCCCGCCACCAACTCGCTCATCATCACGGCCAGCGAGCCCCTGTACCGCCAGGTGCGTGCCATGATCGATCAGCTCGACACCCGCCGGGCCCAGGTCTACATCGAAAGCATGATCGTGGAGGTCTCGGGCGACAACGCTGCCGATTTTGGCTTTCAGTGGCAAGGCATCGTCGGCAACAAAGGCGACACCAATTTGCTCGCTGCAGGTACCAACTTCAACACCGGGGGCAGCAACATCATCCAGCTGCAAACGGGCGCGCTCACTGGCACGGCCAAGCTGGGTGAGGGCATCAACGTGGGTCTCATCCGCAACTTCGGTGGGCAGTATGCGCTGGCGTCCATCGCCAGAGCGCTTCAAAGCCAAACCAACACCAACATTGTCAGCACCCCCAACCAGATCACGCTCGACAACGAAGAAGCGCAAATCGTGGTGGGCAGCAACGTGCCTTTCATCACCGGTCAATACACCAACACCGGCTCGGCCACCACCAGCCCATTCCAGACCATCGAACGCAAAGACGTGGGTTTGACGCTGCGGGTCAAACCCCAGGTGGGCGAAAGCGGCACGGTGCGCATGGCCATCTTCTTGGAGTCCTCCAGCGTGAGTGACAAAGTGGCCCCGGGCACCTCCAATGCCGGCCCCTCCACCAACAAGCGTCAAATCCAGTCGCAGGTGGTGGTGGACGACGGCGGCATCATCGTGCTCGGTGGTCTCATCGAAGACCGTTATGTCGAGGGCGCATCTGGGGTGCCACTGCTCAGTGACATTCCGGTGCTCGGGGGTTTGTTTCGCAGTGAAAGCCGCACCAAGAATCGCACCAACCTGATGGTCTTTTTGCGCCCCATCGTCTTGCGCGACAGCCCGAGCGCCGACAAGCTCAGCCTGGACCGCTACGACCTCATACGCGCGCAACAACAAAAGGCCCAACCCGTGCCCAACGCCATGCTGCCCATCCAGTCGGCACCGGTTTTGCCCCCGGCTGCGGGCCCCAAACCTTAACTCGCAAAGACGATCAGCGCCATGGGTGCCCGACATCCTCTGCCCTACGCCTACGCCAAGGCCCACCAGATTCTGCTGGAAGGCGACGGTGACCATTGGGTCTTGTGGGTGAGTGACGCCACCCCGCGCGTGGCCTTGGCCGAGGTGCTGCGCCAGTTTGATGCGCAGTCCCTGGAGCGCGAGACGGCCCCAGCGCTTGCCGATCGCATCGCTGCAGCTTACGCGGGCGGCGAGTCCAGCGCCGCCACGGTCGTGGGCGAGGTGGAAAGCGCCGTCGACCTCTCACGTCTGATGCAAGACCTGCCGGCCGTCGAAGACTTGCTCGAGGCCGCCGACGACGCGCCCATCATTCGCATGCTCAATGCCCTGCTCACGCAGGCGGCGCGCGACGGCGCCAGTGACATCCACATCGAACCCTACGAGCGCAGTTCTTCCGTGCGGTTTCGGGTCGATGGCACCTTGCGCGAAGTGGTGCAACCCAATCGCGCTTTGCATGCGGCGCTGATCTCTCGGCTCAAGATCATGGCCGAGCTCGACATTGCTGAGAAACGTCTGCCGCAAGACGGCCGCATCTCTTTGCGCATCGGCGGTCGGGCCATTGACGTGCGCGTCTCCACCTTGCCGTCCGCCCATGGCGAGCGTGCTGTGTTGCGCCTGCTGGACAAAACCGAAGCCCGTTACTCGCTTTCCGGTCTGGGCATGAGCGGAGACGTACTCACCCGCTTTCAGCAGTTGGTGCATCAGCCCAATGGCATCGTGTTGGTGACTGGCCCCACAGGCTCGGGCAAATCCACCACCTTGTACGCAGCCTTGCAGACCATCGACACCAGCACCACCAACGTGCTCACGGTCGAAGACCCCATCGAGTACGAACTGCCCGGCATTGGACAAACCCAAGTCAACGCCAAGATCGATCTCACGTTTGCCACCGCCTTGCGGGCCATCTTGCGGCAAGACCCCGACGTCATCATGATCGGTGAGATCCGCGACTATGAAACCGCGCAGATCGCCATCCAAGCCTCGCTCACCGGGCACTTGGTGCTGGCCACCTTGCACACCAACGACGCGCCCAGCGCCATCACGCGCCTCACCGACATGGGCGTCGAGCCCTTCTTGCTCAGCTCCAGTCTCTTGGGTGTGTTGGCACAGCGTCTCGTGCGCAAACTCTGTCCTGCATGCAAGCGGTCCGACGAATCGGTCGCAGGGTCCACCCGGTGGCGCCCCGTCGGTTGCCCCGCGTGCAACCAAACGGGCTACAAAGGCCGCACTGGCATCTACGAACTCATGGTGGCCGACGCGCAAGTGCGAGCGCACATCCATGGGCGCTCATCGGAGGCCGAGCTCTTGCGCGCGGCGCAGGCGGCGGGCTTGCGCTCCATGCGTGAAGACGGCGACCGCCTGGTGGCCCAAGGGGTCACCTCCCCCGAAGAAGTGCTTCGCGTGAGCCGCGAGTCGTAAGGCGCAAGGCGTCATAAGACAAGGCCTGTACCGACAATGCCCGCCTATAAGTTCGAGGCCCTCAACGCCGACGGCAAGACCACCTCCGGCTTGCTCGAAGGCGACACCGAGAAGGCCGTGAGGGCCCAATTGCGCTCGCAAAAACTCGTGCCTCTGTCGGTGACCCCGGTCACGGTGTCGTCGCGCGAGGGCGGCAGCGCGCGACTGGCGCGACGTGCGTTCACGCCGGCCTCTCTCACCATCTGGACCC
>RFSP01000145.1 GCA_009923895.1 Betaproteobacteria bacterium
TGTCCATAGCCCGAGATGCGCAGCATGATCAGGCCGGGGTTCAAAGCGGACAAGGCCTCCCAACCCAGGCCCCAAGCCTCCAGGGTGCCGGGTCTGAAGTTTTCAATCAACACATCGGCCTGAGCAATGAGTTGTCGAGCAATCTCTTGGCCTTCGGGGGTGCGCAAATCCAAGGCGATGGATCGCTTGTTGCGCGACTGCACCTGCCACCACACGGAGGTGCCGTCTTGCAGCAAACGCCACTGTCGCAGGGGGTCGCCGCCATCCGGGGGTTCAATCTTGATCACGTCGGCCCCAAAGTCGGCCAGGGTCTTGCCTGCAAACGGGCCGGCAATGAGTTGGCCCATCTCTACCACGCGCAGACCCGCCAGCGCCTGGAGGCCGCCACGCTCACCTGCCAGGCTGTGGGCATGCAAATCGGCAAAGGCCGCATCGGCTGCATGGGCCAAGGCAAAGTCTGCGGCCGTGATGCCACCGGCATCGTGGGTGCTCAGGCGCAAGTCCACCCGGTTGTAGACGTTGTGCATGTCCGGGTGGTGGTTGTGGCGCTCGGCCCATTGCGCCAGGCGCGACATGAAAGAGAAGGCCAGGCCAAAGTCTTTGAATTCAAAACGCCGCGCCAACGACAGGCCATCGGCACTGAGTTGCCAGGCGGGGCATTGTTGAAGTCGTTGGTGGATCTCTTGAGGTTGCAGAGGTTTCATGGCAGGTCCTGAGAGCGCGATTCACAATTCGAATCACAGCCCATAAGCAGAGGCCATTGTCCGTGCTTTGCGCAGCCCCTTGGTGGGCAGGGAGATTGGGAGTATCCTCTTGGGTCAAAGCCCCTTGATGCCCTCGAAGCCCCTCTGAAAGGGCCTGGAAAAGGCTCAGACAAGTCCTGGAGACCTGCTCATGGATCTGACCGACACCCGCCATCTGGACAGCCCCGTACGCACTGACCGCGAGTGGCTCGAACCCCACTGGATGCCTTTCACTGCCAACCGAGATTTCAAAGCGCGCCCGCGTTTGATCACATCGGCCAAAGGCGTGTATTTCACCAGTCACGATGGCCGGCAGATTTTTGATGGGCTTTCAGGCCTGTGGTGCACCGGCTTGGGTCACGGGCGTCAAGAAATTGTGGATGCCATTGCGCGTCAGGCGGCCACGCTCGACTATTCACCGGGTTTTCAGTTTGGCCACCCGGTGTCGTTCGATTTGGCCAACAAGATCGTCGAGCACATGCCAGCGGGTCTCAACCGCGTGTTCTTCACGGCCTCGGGGTCTGAAGCTGCGGACACGTCGCTCAAGATGGCGCGGGCCTATTGGCGTGCCAAGGGGCAGGCCGGCAAGACGCGGCTCATTGGCCGCCTCAAGGGCTATCACGGCGTGAATTTTGGCGGCATTGCCGTGGGCGGCATGGTGGCCAACCGCAAGATCTTTGGCCAGTCGGTCGAGGCCGATCACCTGCCGCACACGCAGCCACCCAATGGCACTTTCGCGCGTGGCATGCCCGAGCAAGGCGTGGAGTTGGCCGATGAGTTGCTCAACCTCATTGCCTTGCACGACGCCTCCAATATCGCGGCCGTCATCGTCGAGCCGTTTTCGGGCTCGGCGGGTGTGGTCATCCCGCCCAAGGGTTATTTGCAGCGTTTGCGCGAGATCTGCACGGCGCACAACATCTTGCTGATCTTTGACGAGGTGATCTCGGGCTTTGGCCGCTCGGGCGCGTGGACTGGCGCTGAGGCCTTTGGTGTCACGCCCGACATCCTCAACATTGCCAAACAGGTGACCAACGGCGTGCAGCCTTTGGGGGCGGTCATTGCCAAGCAAGAGATTTACGACACCTTCATGGCCAGCGGGGGGCCTGAGTACATGCTGGAGTTCCCGCATGGCTACACCTACTCGGCGCATCCGGTGGCCTGCGCCGCTGGCATGGCCGCGGTAGACCTGTTGGAGCGCGAAAACGCCATCGAGCGCGTTCGAGAGCTCGCCCCCATTTTCGAGGAAGCCATTCACGGCCTGCGAGGGGCCAAACACGTGGCCGACATTCGCAACTTTGGCCTCGCCGGCGGCATCACCATTGCCCCGGTGCCTGGCGAGCCAGCCAAGCGACCTTATGAGATCGGCGTGGCCCTGTTCAACAAGGGCTTTTACGTTCGCTTTGGTGGTGACACCATCCAATTGGCGCCGCCCTTTGTGAGCACGCCGCAGCAGATTCGTGACCTGGTAAGCGCCTTGGGAGACACGCTGCAAGCCACGGCTTGAGTGTTGCTGGAGGGGCGCGGGTCACCTCGGGCCCGCCGATTCATCGCTCGAATTTGACGTTCATTGCGTCGGGCCGACGTTTGGTCGCAAAGTGCTGGCGTTCAAGGCCCTAACGGCCTATGGTGATGCTCAATTCAACGGCACCTGTGTGCCGTGTGCGCAAGGAGCATCCCATGAAGACATCTCTCAATCATTGGCCGAATCAGCCACACAAGACGTCGCAGGGTCAGCGGTTTGGGACCTTGAGTTCTTCTCAACGCGCGTTGAGTCTCGCGCTATCTTGCATTCTGAGTTGGGGCACCCTGGCGGGCATTGATCGACTGGCCACCATGCCTCCCTCGGAGGCCGTCATGGCCCACCTGCATCTTCAACCGCACGCGACGGACAGGTTTATCACTTCCACTGCGCCGGTCGCTTTTCAATGAAGGCATGCACACCTTCCAATGCGGTGTCGTCCATCATGTTGCAAGCCATGGTCTGAGCGGCATCGGTGTAGGCCGCTTCCATGCCACCTTCAAGCTGTCGGTAAAACAACTGCTTGCCCATGGCCAAGGCCAGGCGCGGCTTGGTCAAGATGCTACTCACCAAGACCTCTACCGCCGCATCAAGTGCTTCGGGTTCAGCGATACGGTTGATCAAACCTTTTTCCAGCGCTTGTTGTGCGCTGATGAATTCGCCGGTGGCCAGCATCTCAAAAGCCGCCTTGCGTGACAAGTTGCGGCTGAGGGACACACTCGGCGTGGCGCAGAACAGGCCCAGGTTGACGCCACTGACGGCAAACTTCGCGGTGCTGGCGGCCACGGCCAGGTCGCACTGCGCCACCAGTTGGCAGCCTGCCGCTGTGGCAATCCCCTGCACCTTGGCAATCACTGGCACAGGCAGTTTTTGCAAGCTCATCATCATGCGGCCGCACTGTGCAAACAAGGCCTGGTAGTAGGCCAAAGAGGGTTCAGCGCGCATCTCTTTCAGGTCGTGCCCCGCGCAAAACGCCTTGCCTTGAGCGGCAATCACCAACACGCGCAGGTGCTCGTCGCGGGCCAGAGCGTCCAAGTGCTCTTGCAGGGCCTCCAGCACGCCCTCGCTCAAGGAGTTAAAGGCCTGTGGCCGGTTCAAGGTGAGGGTGGTGACGCCGCGTGCGTCGTCGTGACGCAGCACCAGAGGCTCTAGCGCTTGTTCTGAGTTTAGTGACATGGGTCTCTCCCTTACTCAATGGCCGAAGCCGACTTGGCGCGCTCGCGCAGCTGAAACTTTTGAATCTTGCCGGTGGACGTTTTGGGAATGGCCTCAAAACGGATTTCTTTGGGCACTTTATAGCCTGCCAGCAG
Organism: Betaproteobacteria bacterium; assembly: GCA_009923895.1. GTDB lineage: Bacteria > Pseudomonadota > Gammaproteobacteria > Burkholderiales > Burkholderiaceae_C > Rubrivivax. The sequence goes on from RFSP01000145.1 coordinate 3,573, forward strand.
GCTTTTGCAATGAGCGATCAGTTCAGGCGCCGTCACGGTCGCGTCGGGTTTGAGTTCCACATAGGCCAAAGGCGTTTCTCCCCACTTGGGGTCGGGCCTGGCCACCACGGCGCAGGCCACCACAGCCGGGTGGCGATACAAGGCATCTTCCACCTCGATGGATGAAATGTTTTCGCCCCCCGAGATGATGACGTCCTTGCTGCGGTCCTTGATCTTGACGTAGCGGTCACTCTCCATCACAGCCAGATCACCCGTGTGGAACCAGCCGCCTTCAAACGCCTTGGCGGTGGCGGCGGGGTTCTTGAGGTACCCCTTCATGACAATGTTGCCGCGAAACATGATTTCACCCATGGTTTGGCCATCGGCGGGTACTTCGCGCATGGATTCGGGCTCCATGACGGTCATGCCCTCTTGCAGCGGGTAACGCACGCCTTGCCTGCCATTGAGCCGCGTTTGCTCGGACAAACTCTCTTGCGCCCAGGTGTTGCGCTTGGAAGCTCCTGCGGCCGGGCCATACACCTCCGTCAAGCCATAGACGTGGGTGATGTCAAAGCCGATCTTGGCCATGCCTTCGATCATGGCTGCCGGTGGTGCGGCACCTGCCACCATGCCGCGTACCTGTTGCGTGATGCCCTCCCGCATCTCAGGGGGTGCGTTGTAAATCAGGCTGTGGACGATGGGGGCGGCGCAGTAGTGGTCCACGTGGTGATCGCGCATGGCCTCCAAGATGGCCTTGGCCTCGACGCGACGCAGACACACGTGCGTGCCCGCCTGCAGCGCTACGGTCCACGGAAAGCACCAACCGTTGCAGTGGAACATGGGCAAGGTCCACAGGTAGCGCGGAAACTGCGGCATGGTCCAGGTCACGGCGTTACACACCGCGTTCAAGTAAGCACCCCGGTGGTGGGTGACCACGCCTTTGGGGTCGCCGGTGGTTCCGCTGGTGTAACTCACGGCAATGGCGTCCCACTCGTCGGCAGGGCCCACCAGACGGGCCAGCGGCGCGTGGGTGGCCAGCCAGGCCTCGTACTCCAAGGTGCCCACACAGTCTCCGGTGCCGGTGTACTCGCTGTCGCACACATCCACCACCAAAGGATGTCGTCCGTGCTCGCGGGCCAGGGCCTGGAGCGCCGGGCCCATGACCGCAGAAAATTCACGGTCGGTGATCAGCACCTTGGCCTCACAGTGGTTCATCTGCCAGGCCAGCAAAGGCGCATCCAGCCGGGTGTTCAAGGTATTGATGACCGCGCCCAGTGCGGGGATGGCGTAGTGCGCCTCCACCATCTCGGGTGTGTTGGGCAGCATCACGCTGACCGTGTCACCAGGGCCCACATCGGCTGCGCGCAAAGCGGCCGCCAGGCGTGCAGCACGCTCGCGTGTTTGCGCCCAGGTATAGCGGCGCTGTCCGTGGACCACCGACGGCAAGTCCCCAAAGACCTCGGCGCTGCGCTCGACAAAACTCACCGGGGACAGCGCCACAAAATTGGCGGAGTTCTTGTCCAGATGCTGTTCGTAGATCGAACTCAT
>RFSP01000146.1 GCA_009923895.1 Betaproteobacteria bacterium
CACCGCCTATCACCTGGCCAAAATCGGCATCACCGATGTGCTCGTGCTCGAGCAAGGCAAGCTCACCAGCGGGACCACTTGGCACGCAGCCGGTTTGATCGGGCAGATGCGCCCCAATCGCAACATGACCCGCATGAGCAAGTACGGCATCGAGCTGTATGCCACGCTCGAGCAGGAGACCGGTTTGGCCACCGGCTGGAAGCAATGCGGCAGCGTCAACGTGGCCAAGACACCCGAGCGCATGCAGGTATTGCGCAAGCAGGCCTCACTGGCCCGCAGTTTCGGCGTGGATGTGCACCTCATCTCGCCCAAGGAGGCCGGTGACCTGTACCCGGTGATGCGCACCGACGACCTGCAAGGCGCCATTTGGATTCCCGGCGATGGCAAAGCCAACCCCGCTGACTTGTGCATGAGCCTGGCCAAGGGGGCGCGCAACCGCGGCGTGAAGTTTGTGGAAGGCGCTGAAGTGGTGTCGGTGCTTACCGAGCACGGTCCTTCGGGCCACCGCGTGGTGGGTGTGCGCGTGCGCATCGATGGCGCCGAAGAAGAAGTTCGCTGCGAGACCTTGGTCAACGCGGCGGGCCAATGGGCCCGGCAGTTTGGCGCGTTGGCCGGGGTGACCGTGCCACTGTATCCGGCAGAGCACTTTTACATCGTTACCGACAAGATCGAGGGGGTGCACCCCATGTTGCCGGTCATGCGTGACCCCGACGGCTTCATCTACTACAAAGAAGAAGTGGGTGGCCTGTTGATGGGAGGCTTTGAGCCGGTGGCCAAACCCTGGAAGGTGGACCCCATTCCCAGCACCTTTCAATTCCAATTGCTCGATGAGGACTGGGATCAGTTTGAGATCCTCATGAACAACGCCATCCATCGCACGCCTTGCTTGGCCACGGCCAAGGTGAAGATGCTGCTCAACGGCCCCGAGAGCTTCACGCCCGATGGCAACTTCATCTTGGGCGAGGCGCCTGAGTTGAAAAATTATTTCGTCTGCGCGGGCTTCAATTCAGCCGGGATCGCCAACTCTGGAGGCGCAGGGCGGCTGATGGCCGAGTGGATTTCTGCGGGCGAAGCCCCGGGTGACTTGTGGGACGTGGATGTTCGCCGGTTTGCACCCTTCATGGCCAATCGCAAAGCCTTGGCCGAGCGCACCGGAGAGACCTTGGGCTTGCACTACGCCATGCGGTGGCCTCGGCAAGAGCTGCAGACCACGCGGCCGCTGCGAACCAGCCCCTTGTACGACTTGTTGGCCGGCGCCTCTCGGCCAGGCCCATTTGGGACCCGACAAGCCGAATTCGGCAGCAAGAACGGATGGGAGCGCGTGAACTACTTCAAGCTTCAGGGCATGGCCAGGCCCGAGGACACCTTGGGGCGCCCGGGCTGGTTGGATTGGATGATCGAAGAGCAACGCGCCACGCGCGAAGCTGTGGCGCTGTACGACCAAAGCAGCTTTGGCAAATTGTTGCTGCAAGGTCGCGACGCATTGGCCGTGTTGCAACGGCTGTGTGCCAATGACATCGATGTGCCTGTCGCGCCGGGCAGGGGGCGCATGGTCTACACCGCCATGCTCAATGAGCGCGGTGGCTTTGAGAGCGATCTCACGGTCATGCGACTGGACGTAGATCGCTTCATATTGATCACCGGTTCGGCGCAGCCTGTGCGAGATGCCGATTGGATTCGGCGACATCTTCACCCCCACGAGCATGCCTTTTTGACAGACGTCAGCGCCCAGTATTGTGTGCTCAGCGTCATGGGGCCGAATGCGCAAGTGTTGATGGAGCGTGTCAGTCCTGACGATCTCTCACCCACAGGGTTGAAGTTTTCACACACCCGAGAGATTGATTTGGGGCACGCCCGTGTGCGTGCGGCTCGAATGTCTTATGTGGGAGGGCCGGGTTACGAGCTCTACGTCCCGGTGGAGATGACCCGGCATGTGTACCTCACGTTGATGAACGCTGGCGCCGATCTGGGCTTGCGCGACGCAGGGTATTACGCGCTGGATGCCCTGCGCATCGAGGCAGGACGAAGGGCCTGGGGGGCCGAATTGGGACCCGACGAAACCCCGTTTGAGGCCGGCCTGGAATCTGCGGTGCGCCTTGACAAACCCACGCCGTTCATCGGCCAGGAAGCCTTGCGCCAGGCCCAGGGGCAGCCCCTTCGCAAGAAGTTGTTGAAGTTGGTGTTTGACGATCCGCAGGTCTATGCATGGGGCGGTGAAGCCATTGCCATCCAGGGCGAGTCGGTGGGCGAGATCAGCTCGGTGGGCTACAGCCCCAAGGCCGGCGCTTGCGTGGCGCTGGGCTATGTGCGTGGCGCGGCTGCGCAGGGGGTGCACAAAGGTACACCGGTGAGCATTGACTTGTGGGGGCAGTCGGTCAGCGCCAGGGCGTGGGACCGGTGAGGTGGCATAGATTGCTTCGCTGCGCTCGCAATGACGGAAATTTGGACGAGCAATGACGGGTATCGGGATTCGTAGAGACGCGTATCTGGACTTGCCGTGTGTCCGCCCGAAGACTGACTGTGTCATTGACCCCCCGCGTCAGCGACCGGCTCTGTCAGCGATCTACCCCGTCATTGCGAGGGCCGAAGGCCCGCGGCAATCCATGTCACCTGCGCTTCAACCCGAGCGCCATGACCGACGCCACCACCAACAGTGCCCCCAGCCACTGCAGTGGCCGCATGGCTTGACCCAATAGCGCCCAGGCCATCAACAAAGCGGCCACGGGTTCTACATTGAGGATGGGTGAGTTGCCCACCACCCCCAGCTTGGGCAACAAAATGAACACCAGGGTGATGCCCAGGCCGTAAAGCGCGGTCAAGGCGCCCAAGCCTGTCCAACCCACGACGTCGTGTGGCCAATGAAAACCACCCTGTGCGACGCCGGCACACAATGCCAGAACGCCCACGGTGGCCATCGACCAGGCCGTCCGCAGCCGACCATCCAGTTGTGCCACTTCGTGCTGGGTGAGGACCAGCACCAATCCAAACACCAACGAGGCGGCCACCGCCAAAGTCACGCCCAGCCCCATGGGGCCCAGCGACAGGGGGTTGACATCGAGTGCGAGCCCCAGGCCCAAGAGAATGAAGGGCATGGCCCAAAGCACGTACCGGTCCGGTCGGTGCCGATACAACACCGCAGCCCACAAGGCGGTGCACAGCGGGTAGGTGTTGAAGGCCAACAAAGCCAGCCCTACGGGGATGCGCGCCACGGCGGAATACAGCAACACGCTTTGCGCAGCCAACAAGGTCCCGATGACCCACACAAACTTGCGTTGTCGTGGATTCATGGCAGTGGGCACCCGGTAGATCTTGACGATGAGTGCAACCACCAAGGCGGTGACCAGGCTTCGTGAGGACACGGCCGTGATGACGTCGGCGCCGTGGTCCAGAGCGAATCGGGCGGCCACGTGATTGGCCCCCATGATGCAGGCGATGAGCAGCAGCCAAAAAAAGGAACGAGAGGTTAATGCGGTGGCCATCTTCACCTCGCATCATGCGAATGAATCTGCAGGGCTTCCAAGAAGCGTGACACCAAGTTGTAGCCCGCGATGGTGGCGGCGAGCTCCACGGTTTGGCGATCGCCCAGATGGGTTCGGACGTCGTTCAACACGGCGGCATCAAATTGAATGTGACGGGTCATTTCGTCACACAGCTTCAAGATGCAGCGCTGCACGTCGGTGTACACGGTGGCTTCTTGCCAGCTGGGCAGCGCGTCCAATTGCGCTTGCGTCAATCCCTCTTTGAGCGCAATGGGTGCGTGTTGGTCTGCTTCGTAGGGTGCGCCGTTGAGATGCGCAATGCGCATGATGACCAATTCGCGCAGATCGCCAGGCAGGCTGAGTTGGTGGCGCACGGCCGTGAAGAACGTCAGCCACCCTTGAGCCAGCGGTGGGCTGTGCAGCAGCATTTGGTACAGATGCAAGACGCTGCCCCTCTCGGCGACAATGCGGTCGATCAAAGGTTGGATCTTGGGGTCATTCAAATCGGCGTAAGGCAAGCGGGCCATGGGGTCACCTTTGATAGGGGTCGCGATGGGCTCTTCGTGTTTCCCACAGGGAATTGCAAGCGCCTATAAGATCACACTGTACCCTTCGTGAAGGAGTTGCTCATGTCAAAAGCTTGGATTCGTTGGTTCACCGCCGCCCTGCTCATGGTGTCATGGGCCGCAGCCGCCTCAGCGCAAGCCTGGCCCAAGGCACAGCCCATCAAGTTGATCGCGGTGTTCCCGCCGGGCGGCTCGGTGGACCAAGTGGCTCGCATTCTCCAGACGCCATTGCAGCAGCAATTGGGTCAAACCGTGGTGGTAGAAAATCGCGGCGGTGCCTCGGGCGCCATTGGGACGGCATCGGTTCTCAACGCACCGGCCGATGGGTACACCTTTGCAGTGGTCTTCGACACCCATGGCGTCAACCCCTCCCTCATGCCGTCTCTGCCTTATGACACCAAGCGAGACTTGGCCACGGTGGCCGTGGTGGGCACAGGGGCCATGGTGTTGGCCACTCATGCCGATTCGCCGTACAAAACCTTTGCCGACGCGGTGGCCGCAGGAAAGGCCCGCAAAGGCGTGACCTACGGCAGCATCGGCTCTGGGAGCTTGGGTCACCTGGCCATCGCCTTGCTGGCCAAGAACAACAACCTCGACTGGGTGCACGTGCCCTATCGCGGGGGTGGGCCGTTGATGAACGATGCCTTGGCCGGCCATGTGCCTTTGTCCATTGGGTCCATCTTTCTGACCAAGCCGCATCTGGACAGCAAGCGCTTGCGAGCACTGGCGGTGACCACGAGCCGCCGCTCCGCGCTCTTGCCCGATGTGCCCACGGTCGCTGAAAGCGGTTTTGCCGGATTTGACGCGCCCGCATGGTGGGCGGTGTTGGCCTCAGCCAAGACCCCGCCCGACATCGTGAAACAAATGAACGCGGCCGTGAATGCGGTGCTCAAGAGCCCCGAGGTGGCTCAACGTCTGGCGGGGCAGGGCATTGAAGTTCGCACCCTGACTCCTGAAGCGGGCAAGGCGTTCATTGATGCCCAGGTGGACATTTGGGCGCAGGTGGTCAAGGACAACAACATCAAG
>RFSP01000147.1 GCA_009923895.1 Betaproteobacteria bacterium
AATATCTGACCTTCTATACCGATCAGAACTTCTTTTCGGATCGGACGAACGGCTGGATCGAGCTCAGCGAGTGGGACAGCACCTACGCCTTCACCGGTGTGGTCGATCACTTCGGCTGGCGTCTCCAATACGAGCGGGATGCGCCGATCGACCGCCGGGGCATCAAGCAGGCCCATGCCGACGGGCTGATCACCGCCAAGCTGCAATCGGCCCAGGACATGGCCTGGTGGCGCAGACTGTTTCCCAATCAGAGCCTGACGATGTACGGTGGAGCCGGCTGGCTCTTCCATAACAGCAACTACTTCGCGCGGCCCGACAACACCGGGCGCGCCCTCTGCTGAACAGTCCCCATCGGTCGGAACAGATTTTTGGCATTTTGTGTTTGGGCTATTTGCGAGACGAATCCGCATGGCCCTTGTTGGTCTCTCGTCTGGATGACGTTCGCAACTCGGTCTTCATCTATGTGGCTTGGGCACTTTTGCAGTTGTCCCCCGAACGCGCGTCCCCCATCGTTGTGGACCAGCTGCTGCGTCGGCGCGACTTGAATGTGCTGCAGGCCAGCACGGTCCTCAGGCCGTTTCGACGGGTGCTGCATGAGCCGTTGTTATTGCAATTGTCTTTGCATTTGTCTTTGCACGTGGCGCGCGCGAGCACCAATGAGGCACCCGGCGAACCGAGCGGCACTGACCCTGCGGCCTTGGCCTGGTTGTTTCGCTTGGGCCTGGCGCTGGGCCTGACACCCACCGTTGACACCCTGCGACCCTGGCTGCAAGCCGATCAGCCCATGGACTTGATCATTGGGGCCATGAGGCTGCTGCAAGGTCCAGAAGGATTGGAGCCCGTGCGTGCGCTGGCGAACCACCCCGACTGGCAGGTTCGCACCCAGGTGGCCGTGGCCCTGGGCCGGCTGGGGGATTCAAACGACGTGGACCTTCTCATGCAACTCTTGATGGATTCGCAATGGTGGGTGCGTTATCGAGCAGCGCAGTCTCTGGCGACCACGCCTTTTGTGGATCGTGCAGCGATGCAAGCGCGCGTGTCCTCCCTGCCGGATCGCTACGCCAGGGACATGGCCCATCAAGTCTTTCTTGAAATTCCGGCCCCTTCCTGGTGACCACTCATGATGGAAGCCGCAGAGCTTTTGACCTCGCTGACGCTGTTCTATTTTCTCGGCGTCAACACGGTGTATCTCACGCTCAGCGTGCTGGCCGCCTTTTCTTTGTATCGCAATTGGCAGTACCGCGACATCAGCGCTTTGCCCACGGCTTACTCCATGATGGCGCCCCCCATCAGTGTGCTGGTGCCTGCCTACAACGAAGAGACCACGATCGTCGCCTCGGTCCACTCCATCCTCCAGCTCACCTACTCCGAGTTTGAGGTCATCGTCATCAATGACGGGTCTAAAGACCGCACCTTGGAAGTCTTGAAAGAGGCATTTGGCTTGTTGCCCTTCCCACAAGCCTACCGCGTGCAGCTCAAAACCCAGGAGGTGCGCGCCATCTACCGATCCACCCGTCACCCGCAACTGCGCGTCATCGACAAGGTCAATGGAGGCAAAGCCGACTCTCTGAATGCAGGGATCAACGCCTCGCGTTATCCGCTGTTTTGCGGTGTCGACGCGGATTCCATCTTGCAACGCAACAGTTTGCAGCTGGTGACGCAACCGTTTTTGCGTTCACCCCAAATGGTGGCCACGGGTGGTACGGTACGCGCGGCCAATGGGTGCAATGTGCAAGGCGGATTCCTGAACTCGGTGGACCTGCCCCGCAACCCTTGGGCCCTGCTCCAGGTGGTGGAGTATTTGCGGGCCTTCTTGTTTGGTCGGCTGGGCTGGTCACGGCTCAATGCCATGCTCATCATTTCAGGGGCCTTTGGTGTCTTCAAAAAGGACGTGGTCATTGAGGTGGGCGGCTATCGCACCCACACCATCGGCGAAGACATGGAGCTCGTGGTCCGCATTCATCACCACATGCGCTCACTGGGCAGACCTTACAAAATCGAGTTCGTGCCTGATCCGGTGTGTTGGACCGAAGTCCCTGAAGATTGGAAGACCCTCAAGAACCAACGCGTGCGCTGGCAACGGGGTCTCTCAGAGAGCCTCAGCTTGCACTGGGGGCTGATGTTCAACCGCCGCGGTGGCTGGCCGGGGTGGTTCGCCTTTCCGTACATGGCTTTTTTCGAGTGGTTGGGCCCACTCATTGAGCTCACCGGGTATTTTTGGACGTTGTATGCCTACTGGGCCGGTTGGCTGTCTTGGAGCGCCTTTGTGCTGTTTCTGTTGCTGTCACTGGGGCTTGGCATCTTGTTGAGCCTTTTTGGTTTGTTGCTCGAACAGTTGTCGTTTCAGATGTACCCCAAGCTCAGCCACGTCTACAAGTTGGTGCTGGTGGCCATTTTGGAGAATCTGGGATACCGCCAACTCAATGCATGGTGGCGCGTGGTTGGCTTGTACCGCTGGGTGCGCCACCAAGAGGGCACCTGGGGTGAAATGAAGCGCAAAGGGTCGTGGCAAAAGCCTCAGTGAGGTGCGCCCGACCGGCGGTCACACTCCCTCACCAACGGCGCGTCAAACCCACATTGGCACTGCGTTCCCGAGCACCCGCTCGGCTGGCGTCTTTGGACTCGCTCAACGAGGCCTTCAAGCCCCAGTCTTTGTTGAAAAAGTGCAGCCAGGACATGCCACGCGTGTCCGATCGGGACGCGGCGACCCAAGTCGTGACAAAGTCATCGCTGCGACCGGACGAGGCGTTGGCTTCAAGGTAATGGTCGGCGTCGCCCTGGTAGTAATACCGCACCAGAAAACGATCGCCTTGGCCGGAAGCGCCTTTGGAATGCACCTGCTGGTGCCTCCAACGGACGAAGAAATTGCCCCAATATTTCCCAATGGCCACACCCTCGATGTGGACGGGTGATTCAAAACCCAAATGGTCATGACTGACCGACCACTCCCAGCCGGTGCCTACACCCTGGTAAAGCTCTGCACGCCAAGAAGTGCCCGGATACAAAAGGGCTTGGGAGGCTTGCTGCCAGCGCACGTTGGCATAGGCCTTCTCCCACAGACGTGGGTAGGCGTCTAAAGCCCAAGCGTGATCGGTTTGACCCAGGCGATGGAGCTGGAGACCCTCGGCCACCACAGGACCCCACTCGGTGGACCTTCGCAAAGACATCGACCGCTCGCTGGCCGCCCCCAAAGCGTTGGTGGTGCGACCGGCTCCAAGGCTCAGCGCCCACACCGGATCAGGTGCGGAGGTGACTTTGTCTTGCGCGCAGACCGGCGTGGCGCAGGTCATGACCAGCGCGGCCATCGGCGTGGCCATGCTCACGGCCAGACTGGCGGGTCTGCGGCCGACCGCCATCACTTGTAGAAGGCCTCCACCTGCCCTTTGAGCTTGATGAGCAAGGGCTTTCCGCGCCGGTCAACCGTCTTGCCTGCGGGCACACGCACCCAGCCTTCACTCAGGCAGTACTCCTCCACATCGTGCCGCTCCTTGCCGTTGAAGCGGATGCCAATGTCGTGCTCCAAGACCAAAGATGAATAGTGGGGGCTGCTGGGCTCAATCGCCAGGCGATCGGGCAGGGCAGGCTTTGAAGAAGGGGCGGTGGTGTCGGTCATGCAAGGATTTTAGTGGGACGCTCATGGCGGGCTGTAGGGTGTCCTAATATTGCGGCATGCAATCTGAGTCACATGCAAGCCAAAAGTTGGTCACCCATTCGATCCACCTTGGGCGTGAACAAACTTGTGTATTTCGGCGCACAACCCGCCAAGGTCGACCCGCAGCTCATTGCATTGCTGCAAGGCCGTGAACAGGCGCTCCCTCCAGAAACCATATTTCAACCCGGAGATGCCGTGGTCATCACCTCGGGCCCATTCGCGGGGATTGAAGCGGTTTACCAGACGTCTGATCCCGAACGCCGATCCATGATCTTGCTCGAGATTCTGAGCAAACCTGTCACCATGCACGTGGAGGCGGGGCAACTGCGCAAGGTGGGTTGAGCCCAAGGACCCACGCAGCCCTCTCGGCCTAGGGGGTCTTGGGTGTTCAAGATGACATCCGGGGCGTGGCCCGTTCCACCACCGCCGCACAATCGACCCCGCGAGGCAAGGTGCCATATTGCCGATGGCCACTTCCTTGCAACCGGCCCGCGCAAAAGGCATCGGCGATGGCTGAAGGGGCGTGCTGGACCAGCAAGGCCGCTTGAACGGCCAAGGCCATCCGGTCCACCACCTCTCGTGCTCGGTACTCGGCGTCGGCGGGGTCTTTCATGAGATCTTGCATGTCCTTCACCAAGGTGAGCAACCAGGCATCGAGTCGACGATCGCCTCCACGGGACCGCGCCACTTCGGCCAAAAACGCATCCACCACCTGCGGCGTCTTTTGCATCACGCGCAAGACATCCAGGCATTGCACATTGCCACTGCCCTCCCAGATGGCATTGACCGGCGCCTCCCGGTACAAGCGCGGCATGGGGCTGTCCTCCATGAACCCACTGCCCCCAATGCACTCCATGGCCTCGTAGGCATGCGAGGGGGTGCGTTTGCAAATCCAGTACTTGCCCACTGCCGTGAGCAAACGCACCAGCGCATCTTCGTGCGGATCCTCGCGATGGTCCAGGGCGCGGGCCAGGCGCATCGTCAACGCCAGCGAGCCCTCATGCTCGACCACCAGATCGGCCAGCACATTGCGCATCAAAGGCTGCTGATGAAGGACCCGCCCAAAGGCTTGCCGGACGCTGCAATGGTGCAGTGCTTGCGCCACGGCTGCACGCTGCCCCGCGGTGGATCCGATCATGCAGTCAAAGCGGGTCATGGCCACCATCTCAATGATGGTCCGCACGCCGCGTCCTTCGTCACCCACCATCCAAGCCAGGGCGCCACGCAATTCGGTCTCGCTGCTGGCGTTGGAGACATTGCCCATCTTGCGTTTCAAGCGCAGCACCTGCATGGCATTTTTGGTGCCATCGGGACGCCATCGCGGCATGAAGAAGCATGACAGCCCACCGGGTGCTTGGGCCAACACCAAGAAGGCATCGCACATCGGCG
>RFSP01000148.1 GCA_009923895.1 Betaproteobacteria bacterium
AGCGGGATGCCCGCACGCGCGGCCATGCCCAAGCCGTCGCCGGTGTTGATGAAGGCGTTGGTGCTGGCCGCATAAATGCGCCCTGCTCCGCCCGTGGCCAACAAGGTGATCTTGCCTTCCAAGATGTGCAGCTGGCCGGTTTCCATCTCCAGCGCTGTGACACCCACCACCGCGCCTTCGGCATCGCGAATGAGGTCCAGCGCCATCCATTCCACGAAGAAGTTGGTGCGGGCTTTGACGTTTTGCTGGTACAGGGTGTGCAGCATGGCGTGACCGGTGCGGTCGGCTGCGGCACAAGCCCGTTGCACAGGCTTTTCACCGTAATTGGCCGTGTGGCCGCCAAACGGCCGCTGATAAATGGTGCCGTCGGGGTTGCGGTCAAAGGGCATGCCAAAGTGCTCCAGCTCGTAGACCACCTTGGTGGCCTCACGGCACATGAACTCGATGGCGTCTTGGTCGCCCAACCAGTCCGACCCCTTGACGGTGTCGTAGAAGTGGTAGTGCCAGTTGTCCTCGGACATATTGCCCAGCGATGCGCCAATGCCCCCTTGCGCCGCCACCGTGTGAGAACGTGTGGGAAACACCTTGGACAACACCGCCACATTCAGCCCCGCACGGGCCAGACGCAACGAGGCCTGCATGCCGGAGCCACCCGCTCCCACAATCACGACGTCAAATTTGCGCCGGGGAATCTTCGAAAACGCCATCACAGTCTCCACAACACTTGAACGGCCCAACCGGCACAACCCACCAGCCACAGGATGCTGAAGACGTGCAAGGCCAGGCGGATCCCCACGGGCTTGACGTAGTCCATCCAAATGTCACGCATGCCGATCCAGGCATGCCAGGCCAACGACACAATGACCACGAAGGTGAGGAACTTCATCCACTGGGCAGAAAAGATCCCCGCCCAGCGGTCATACCCCAGGGGGCCGGGCAGCAACAGCTGCACCACCAACACCACGGTAAACAGGGCCATCAACACCGCCGTGATGCGCTGAGCCAGCCAATCACGCAGGCCATAGTGCGCGCCCACCACCAAGCGCTTGGAACCAAAATTGTTGCTCATGGGCACACCCTCAATACAAACCAAACAGCTTGGCACCAAAGGCCAGGGTCAACGGCAAGGAGATGGCAAACGTCAGCACTGCCGATGAACGGCCATGGGCTTGCGTCACGCTGTGGGTGGCATCCATCCACAGATGCCGCACCCCTGCAACGAAATGGTGCAGATACCCCCAAATCAGGCCCAGCACAGCGAGCTTGACCAAGGCGGCAGGGACAAACCCAATGCCTGCAATGAAGGCGCTGGTGAACCGCTCGTAAGAGATTTCAGACGTCAGGCTGGTGTCGAACAGCCAGATGACCAAGGGCAACAGCAAGAACATGATCACCCCGCTGACCCGGTGCAGGATCGACACGATGCCCGCCAGTGGCAGGCGGTACGACAAGATTTGGGTGATGTGGATGTTCCGGTAGACCGGCCTTGGCTTCGAAGAGTCTGCCATGGGGTGTCCTTGATGTTCTGGATCAATACAGATGCCGAAGAGTTTATTGCATCGCAACAAACTGACACGGCGGCTACATCAGTTCATTTCTGTAGTGAAAATGATCGGTGCGGTACAAGCCGCGTCGCAGTTCCACCGGGCGGTCACCGTAGGTGTAAGACAGCCGCTCCACCGACAGCAAGGGGGCCCCGGGGGGCACATCCAAGACAAGGGCTTGCGCCGCGTCGGCCGCGACCGCCCGGATTTTTTCTTCTGCGCGAATCATCCGCACCCCAAACTCGGCTTCAAAGAGCCGGTACATCGGCCCGACATAAGAGCGCATGCGCTCGGCGGTCAGCCCTTTAAAGAGCGCCCCCGGCAAGAAAATGTCGTCGAGCACCACCGGCTGCTCGCCGTCCAACAGCAACCGGCGCACTTGCACCAAGGTGGCGCCGCTCTTGAGGCCCAGCACTTGAGCGTCCTCCTTGGGGGCACGCAGGCGCGAGCAGCCCAACAAGCGTCGTTGCAGACGCGCCGAGCGCCCATCGTCTGGCGTCAGGCGCAAGAAGCGATATTGGGTTTGGGCTTCGGCGTGCGTGGCCACAAAGGTGCCCTTGCCCTGCCGGCGAACCAGCAAGTTCTCGGTGGCCAGCTCATCGATGGCCTTGCGTACCGTGCCCTGGCTCACCTTGAACCGGCCCGCCAGCTCCATCTCGCTGGGGATGGCCTCTCCGGGCTTCCACTCGCCACTTTGCAGGCTGCGAGTCAGAAGTCCTTTGATTTGCTGGTACAGCGGGCTGAACGCGGGGGCGAGCTCCGTGGGAGAGTCCGAAACCCCAGCCCCGTTCGGGGCGATTGCTGAAAGTGCCGTCATCCCGCCATTGCAGCACAGGCCACACCCTGCCCGCAAGAGGTCTTCTACAAGATATAAGACTTGCCGGTCAGGTCCCCGAAAGCCCTCTCGCCGTACACTTGGGGATATCCCGGGGGTCCCCCTTCATCACGGTTTTTCATCACTTTCCTACCTGGAGTTTCCATGAGCAAGAAGCCCGTTCGAGTCGCCGTCACCGGCGCTGCCGGCCAAATCGGTTATGCCCTGCTGTTTCGCATTGCCTCGGGTGAAATGCTCGGCAAAGACCAGCCCGTCATCCTCCAATTGCTCGAAATTCCCGACGAAAAGGCCCAAAAGGCGCTCAAGGGCGTCATGATGGAGCTCGAAGACTGCGCGTTCCCCTTGCTGGCGGGCATGGAAGCCCACGGCGACGCAAAAACCGCGTTCAAAGACACCGACTACGCCTTGCTCGTCGGCGCCCGCCCCCGCGGCCCCGGCATGGAGCGCGCCGACTTGCTGGCCGCCAATGCCCAAATCTTCACGGCCCAGGGCAAGGCCTTGGACGCCGTGGCCAGCCGCAATGTCAAGGTGTTGGTGGTGGGCAACCCTGCCAATACCAACGCCTGGATCGCCATGAAGAGCGCTCCCAGCCTGCCCCGCGAGAATTTCACCGCCATGCTGCGTTTGGACCACAACCGCGCCCTCAGCCAGCTGGCCGCCAAGACGGGCAAGCCGGTGTCCAGCATCCGCAAATTGGCCGTGTGGGGCAATCACTCGCCCACCATGTATGCCGACTACCGCTACGCCACCATCGATGGTGCATCGGTCAAGGACATGATCAACGACCACGTCTGGAACAAGGATGTCTTTTTGCCCACCGTGGGCAAGCGCGGTGCGGCCATCATCGACGCCCGGGGCCTGTCTTCAGCCGCCTCGGCAGCCAATGCGGCCATTGACCACATGCGCGACTGGGCCTTGGGCACGCACGGCGAGTGGGTGACCATGGGCATTCCCAGCAATGGCGAGTATGGGATTCCCAAAGACGTGATGTTCGGCTATCCCGTGACCTGCGAAGGCGGCAAGTACCGCATCGTCGAAGGCCTGAGCATCGACGAGTTTTCCAAGACCTGTATCGACAAGACGCTGGCCGAGTTGCTGGGCGAACAAGACGGGGTCAAACACCTCTTGTGACACCCAGTGCCTGAGCCGGTGCAGGAGAGTTCCATGCGCATCGGCTTTTTTGGGGGCGCGGACGCCGTCACGGGTTCGCGCTACCTGGTGCAGTGGGGGGATGCCCGCATCTTGCTGGATGCGGGTTTGTTCCAGGGCTTCAAGACCCTGCGGGAACGCAATTGGGCGCCTGCGCCGCAGGCCTTGCAAGAGGTGGACGCCGTGGTGCTCAGCCACGCCCACCTGGACCACAGCGGTTGGTTGCCGGTGCTCACTCGCAGCGCCTGGAAAGGCAGTGTCTACGCCAGCCCCGCCACGTGTGACCTGGCCGCCGTGCTGCTGCTGGACTCTGCCCACTTGCAGGAAGAAGATGCCCGGCGCGCCAACCGGCTGGGCTACTCCAAACACGCCAAGGCTTTGCCCTTGTACACACGCGCAGATGCCCAGCGAGCGATCGCCCGCTTCAAACCCTTGGCGCCCGGACGCACATTGAAGGTGGCCGATGTCACCGTGGATTTGGTCCCGGTGGGGCATTTGTTGGGCGCGTGCGCTGTGCGGCTGACACGGGGCAAAGAGACCTTGGTGTTTTCAGGCGACATCGGCCGAGCTGACGACCTGCTCATGCCCGCACCACACAAAGTGACGCGGGCCGATGTGCTTTTGGTGGAGTCCACCTACGGCAACCGCTGGCATCCCCCAGAAGATGTGCAGCAACGGCTGGGTGAGATGGTGTCACACACCGCACAGCGTGGGGGCTCCGTGCTCTTGCCCAGCTTTGCCGTGGGCCGCGCTCAGGCCCTGCTGTTGGTGCTGCAGCGGCTGCGACGCTTGGGCCAAATTCCCCAGGCCCTGCCCATCTTCTTGGACAGCCCCATGGCCATCGAAGCCACGCAGGTCTATCAGCGCCACCGCGCCTTGTTGCGGGTGGAGGCCTCTGAAATGCAAGGCCTGCTCGACGATGTGCGGGTGATTCGTTCGCCGCAAGAATCGGCCGCGTTGGCCAGACACAAGTTTCCTTGCGTCATCATCTCGGCCAGCGGCATGGCCACCGGGGGACGGGTGCTGCACCATCTCAAAGCGATGGCACCGAACAACCGGCATCACATCGTCTTTCCAGGCTTTCAGGTGCCCGGCAGCCGGGGAGCCCACTTGGTGGCGGGGGCCACCGAGGTCAAGATCTTTGGGGAATATGTGCCGGTCCGAGCCCAGGTGAGCCACCTGGAAGGGTTTTCTGGACACGCCGACAGCGATGGTTTGATGGCATGGATGCGCGCTCTGCGCTCCCCACCAGAGCAAACGTTCGTGGTGCATGGTGAGCCCGCCGCCAGCGACGCCCTGCGGGTGCGTATCCAAGACGAGCTGGGCTGGGTCGTCAGGACGGTGGAGCACGGCGCAGACATAGAAATCAAAAAACCGGCCTGAGCCGGTTTTTTGAGGTGCAAAAAAAGAAAGCTCAGGCGGCTGGCTTGTCTGCTTTCTTGGCTTTCTTGGCCTTCTTGGCTTTTTTGGCTTTCTTGCCTTTGTTCGCAGGCTTG
>RFSP01000149.1 GCA_009923895.1 Betaproteobacteria bacterium
GTTCCTGTCACCATCAAAGAAAACACCGCCACCCGCGGTGTTCCGGTGCCCGCCGGCACGGCGGCCACTGTCTTGGTGCCTGCCTCTGAAGACGCTCCGCCCTCGGCCCGGCTGCGTGAAGCCGGCTGCGTCATCCTGGGCAAGACCACCATGCCCGACTACGGCATGCTCACCTCCGGCCTGTCCAGCTTTCATCACCTGTCGCGCAACCCTTGGAACCTGGATCACAACCCGGGGGGCAGCAGCGCCGGTGCGGCGGCCGCAGCGGCCGCGGGTTATGGCCCTTTGCACTTGGGCACCGACATTGGTGGGTCCATCCGGTTGCCTGCAGGCCTGTGCGGCATCTTCGGACTCAAACCCAGTTTGGGCCGCATCCCCATCAAGCCGCCATACGCCGGCCGTGTGGCCGGCCCAATGACCCGCACGGTGACCGACGCGGCCCTGATGATGTCCGTGGTGACCCAAGCGGATTGGCGGGACACCATGAGCCTGCCTTGGCAAGACATCGCCTGGGATGATTTGGACCTGCCTGACAAGGGGCTGCGGGGTTTGCGCTTGGGCTTGCTGCTGGATGCAGGGTGGGGCTTGAAGCCCGATGAAGACACCGTGAATGCGGTCAAAGCGGCCGCACGCATGTTTGAGGCCGAAGGGGCCACGGTGGAGCTGATGTCTGCCTTTACCTCCCGAGAGATGATCGATGGGCTGGACCGCTTCTGGCGCATGCGCTCTTACCTGGACATGTCGGCCTTGCCCGCCGATCGGCAGCTGAAAGTCTTGCCCTACATCCGCCAGTGGGTGTCCACCGGCGCCACGCTGACAGCGGCCGAGGTCTTTCACGGCTACAGCCAAATGGGCGCCATTCGTGAAGCGGCCGTGGCCGCTTGCCAGCCTTTTGATTTTGTGTTGTCGCCCGTCAACCCGGTGCCGCATTACCCGGCCGATTGGGCCAGCCCCATCAACGATCCCATGCGCCCGTTTGAGCACATCGCTTTCACTCTGCCTTACAACATGAGCGAACAACCGGCCGCCAGCATCGATTGCGGACGCACCCGATCGGGCGCGCCCATTGGGTTGCAGATTGCCGGTCGGCGCCATGATGACCTCGGTGTCTTGCGCATGGCGCGCGCATGGGAACGTCTGCGCCCTGCATCACGACCCTGGCCCCAACCGCCGGGTTGAGGGCGACCCGTCATGTGGGTGGGCGCAGCCTACGCCTTGGGGGCCGGATTGACGTGGGGCCTCGTGTTTGTGGCTCCGTTGATCTTGTCAGACTACCCGGCGCCCCTGCTGTCTGCGGCCCGCTATCTGGCCTTCGGTGTGATCGCCTTGCCCTTGGCCTGGTGGGACCGTCAAGAGCTGTCTAGGCTTTCTCGGCAAGACTGGGCAGAGGCCTTGCGCTTGTCTGCGGTGGGCAATTTGGCGTATTACCTTTTTCTTTCCGCGGCCATTCAAAGGTCGGGTGGGCCACTGCCCACCATGATCATTGGCACCCTGCCCGTGGTCATCGCCATCACCGCCAAATTGTCAGCGCACACAGGCGCCGGCGCTGAGCCTTCCATGGCCTGGGGACGTTTGGCGCCTTCCTTGGTGCTCATCGCCATTGGGATTGCGTGCGTGAATGAGGTGGAACTGCCGCGCATGAGGCTTGAAGGTGGTGCCACCTCCAGCGGCGATCTCATGCGATATGTCAGCGGCGTGTGCCTCGCCTTGGCAGCGGTGGTGTGCTGGACGTGGTATCCCTTGCGCAATGCCCGTTGGCTTCGGGCTCATGCCCAGCGTTCCCCGCGCGCCTGGGCCACCGCGCAGGGCCTTGCCACCTTGCCACTTTCTGCGCTGGCGTTTGGCGCCTTCTGGCTTTGGAACGATTTCACCGACCAACCGTTTGTCATGCCTTGGGGGCCTCACCCGCAAACGTTTATCGGCCTCATGCTGTCCATTGGACTGCTCGCTTCTTGGGTGGGCACTTTGTGCTGGAACGAAGCGAGCCAGCGCTTGCCTCCCACATTGAGTGGCCAGCTGATCGTGTTTGAGACGCTGGCCGCCTTGGGTTATGCCTGGGCGCTGCGAGGGCGCTGGCCCGACGCGATGACGGGGCTTGGGGCCTTGTTGCTTGTGGCTGGGGTGGTGTGGGCGTTACGGCAAAAGCCCACCTAAGCCAAGGCCTCGTCCAGCACCTCCACCCAATGCCGCACAGGGGTGTGCGTGCCGCTTTGCAGATGTTGAATGCATCCGATGTTGGCCGAGACAATGGCTTGGGGGGTGTCCACCTGAGCGCCCTGCAGATGGGCGAGCTTTCGGTCCCGCAGCTGCACTGACAACTCCGGCTGCAACACGCTGTAGGTGCCGGCCGAGCCGCAGCACAAGTGGCTTTCACTGCCGGCCAGCTGCACCTCAAAACCGAGCTCGCGCAAATGGCTTTCCACGCCGCCGCGCAGCTGTTGACCATGCTGCAAGGTGCAGGGCGGATGGTAGGCCAGCTTGCGCCACTTCAAAGACCGTGTGCCCCGCAGCCGGGATTTCAGAGCAGGCATCAAGTCGGGCAGCAACTCACTGAGGTCGCGTGTGAGCTCGCTGACCCGGCGGGCCTTGTGCGCATAGAGCGGATCATCGGCCAAGGCATGGCCATACTCCTTGACCGTCACGCCGCATCCGCTGGCGTTCATGACAATGGCCTCCACCCGCCCTGCCGAGGTGAGGCCTTCGATCAGCGGCCACCAGGCATCGATGTTGCGCCGCATGTCTTGCAAGCCGCCTTGGGTATCGGCCAAGTGGGTTCTCAGCGCACCGCAACATCCAGCCTCATCGGCCACCAAGGTTTGAATCCCAGCCACATCCAGCACCCGCGCCGTGGCACTGTTGACATTGGGCATGATGGCCGGCTGCACACAGCCCATGAGCAGCAGCACCTTGCGGTCATGGGCGCGTTGGGGCCACAGCTTGGCACGTGCGGACGATGCTGCAGGCACTTTGGCTTTGAGCGAGGCGCTCAGCAACGGCCGCACTGCCTTGCCCACGGCCATGGCGCTGTCAAACAGGGGTGAGGTGAGCCCTTCCTTGAGCAGCCACCGCACCGCCTTCTCGCGTGTGGGCCGCTCCACGCGTTGCTCCACCACTTGACGACCCAAGTCAATCAATTGACCGTACTGCACGCCACTGGGACAGGTGGTTTCGCAATTGCGGCAAGTCAAACAGCGGTCCAGGTGCAATTGGGTCTTGCGTGTCACCGGCGCGCCTTCAAACACTTGTTTGATCAGGTAAATGCGTCCTCTGGGCCCGTCCAGCTCGTCGCCCAGCAACTGATAAGTGGGGCAGGTGGCGGTGCAAAAACCGCAGTGCACGCACTTGCGCAAGATGGCTTCGGCTCGGCTGCCCTCGGGCGTGCCTTGAAATTCAGGAGCGAGATGGGTTTGCATCAGTGGGGGTCATCTGGGGCGGCGTCATGCCAGCGTGTAAGACAAAATCCAATAGTGGTCAAACTCCACCCACTGCACGTCGCAGGCACGAGGGCCCAGCCGCGCCAGTGCGTCGTCTCGGGTTGGAAAATTCTTCAACACCTCGTGCATGGATCCATCATCCAGGCGTCTTTGCTGAAAGGTGTTGCCCTGCGCATCGCGTCGACTCACTGGCGTGCTGCTGCCCTCGACATAGCGGTTGTCCAAAAACACCACCCGCGCGCCGGGCTGCAAATGCGCATGCAAAGACGTCAACCAGGGGCTCAGTCGCTCCAGTGGCACATGGCTCCACCAAAACCCGGCAAAGGCCCCCGTGAAGTCTCCGTTGAAGTCCCCTATTTCCAACCCGGACCACGTATAAGCGTCCACTTGCGCAAAGCGCACCTTGTCCACGGGCCAGGGCTTGTGGCGAGCGATCTCCAAAGTCTGCGGGTTGACATCGGTGGCCAGCCACGATGCGCACTGTTGCGCGCCAAATGGGATCCACCAGCCGGTGCCGCAGGCCACCTCCAACACCTTTCGATCGACGAAGGCTTGCGCGACCCACGCTTCCATGGCGCGAAGGTCGGCTTGTCGTTCAGGCTTGGCGTAAATGCGCTCGTATTCTTGGGCACGTTGCGCGTAGTAATCCACCATCGCCAAGCGCGTGTGCTCGGTGGCAAGTCCGGGGCGGTCAAACGGTGTCATGCAACGCGCAGCGATCAGAGGTCCGGGATCAACCGGCCGCGGTTGAACAGGCCCTTCGGGTCAAAGGCCGCCTTGAGTTGACGGTGCAAACGCGACAGGGGCGCCGACAGGTCAGAAAAGGCCGCGATGTCGCGGTCGACCGATCGGTAGACCGTGGCATGCCCGCCGTGGAGTTCGGCCGCACCCCGCACCGCCTGCGCAGGCGCATCGGTGCACAGCCAGCGCAGGGCGCCGCCCCACTCCATCAGCGTGTCGCCCTCCAGGTTCAATGGGCCCGAGGTGTCTGGCACCGAGATGCGCCACAAACGGGCCCCCCGAGCCAGGGCCGACTCGGCAGCCTCAAAGTATTCATCACGCTGGTCCCGCAGCCCTTGCCAGAAATTCAGTGCCAAGTCGGGGTCCACCACCTCAGCGCCTTCACCGCTCATGTGCTTGAGCGCGGACTGCACGGCTGCTTGGGCGCCGCTGAGCCGTACCACCAGGGTCCCGTTCCACCACGCGCTGGCATGCACAGGCAAGGGTTGGGCCGCCCATGCATT
Source organism: Betaproteobacteria bacterium (assembly GCA_009923895.1). Taxonomy (GTDB): domain Bacteria; phylum Pseudomonadota; class Gammaproteobacteria; order Burkholderiales; family Burkholderiaceae_C; genus Rubrivivax. The sequence goes on from RFSP01000149.1 coordinate 4,679, forward strand.
CATGCGCTCCAGTGCGCTGGCTTCATCGGACTCAAAACGAACGGTGGCAGTGGCCAAGGGTCGTGGAAGGACTTTGAGTGACACGTTGGTCAGAACCCCAAGAATCCCCATGGAGCCCGCCATCAGCCGTGAGATGTCATAGCCGGCCACGTTCTTCATCACTTGTCCACCAAAGTGCAGCCACTGCCCGCGCCCATTGATCACCGAAGCCCCGAGCACAAAGTCACGTACGCCGCCCACCGCCGCGCGCGCCGGGCCGGCCAGACCTGCGGCGACCATCCCGCCCACGGTCCCTGCCCCAGAAGTCCCCAGACGAGGGGGCTCAAACGGCA
>RFSP01000150.1 GCA_009923895.1 Betaproteobacteria bacterium
GCAAGTACCGAGAGGTCACGCTCAATCGTCGTCAGGCGGCCAAGCTCGAGAACATGTTTGAGAACATGGGCGAGGGACAAGCCCAGACCCTGGCCTTGATCATCAAGGCCGATGTGCAGGGCTCCCAGGAGGCTTTGACGCAGTCGCTGCAAAAACTGTCCACCCCGGAGGTCCGTGTGCAGATCGTGCACGCCGCTGTGGGCGGGATCTCGGAGAGCGATGTCAACTTGGCCATCGCTTCCAAGGCCGTTCTGATCGGCTTCAACACCCGGGCTGACGCGAGCGCTCGCAAGCTGGCTGAAGGCAATGGCGTCGATATTCGGTACTACGACATCATCTACGACGCTGTGGACGAGGTGAAGGCGGCCATGACGGGCATGCTGGCGCCTGAACAGCGCGAAGAGGTCATTGGTACGGCAGAGATCCGCACGGTGTTTGTGGCCTCCAAGATCGGCACGGTGGCGGGCTGCATGGTCACCGCGGGCTCGGTCAACCGAAACGCGCGCTTCCGCCTGCTGCGTGACAACGTGGTCATCTACTCGGGCGAGTTGGAGTCCCTCAAGCGCATGAAGGACGATGTGCGCGAAGTCAAAGAAGGCTTCGAGTGCGGTATCAAGCTCAAGAACTACAACGACATCAAAGAAGGCGACCAACTGGAGTTCTTCGAGCTCAAGGAAGTGGCGCGATCTTTGTGACGCGGCGTCGAACTCATCTGAGCGGACCCCGCCCTCCAAAAGATGGCGGGGTTTGTTCTTTCAGGACTTGAACCATCATGACCAGGCACAAAAAGTCCATCCCCAACCGGGCCCACCGTGTGGCTGATCAGATTCAGCGCGACGTGGCTGAGCTCATCCGAGAACTCAAGGACCCGCGTGTGGGCATGGTGACCATCAATGCGGTCGAGGTCACTCCCGACTATGCGCACGCCAAGGTGTTCTTTTCGGTGCTGGTGGGCGACCCCGAAGCGTGTCAGCACGCTCTCAACGACGCGGCGGGCTGGGTTCGTAACGGGCTCTTCAAGCGACTGCAATTGCACACCGTCCCGACCTTGCACTTTCAGTTTGACCGCACCACCGAGCGAGCGGCCGACCTCAACGCCTTGATTGCAAGAGCCAACGCCACCCGTGCCCGAGAGGACGATCAGTGAAGACGCCGCGGCACGCCATACACGGCGTCTTGTTGTTGGACAAGCCCCTGGGGCTGACCAGCCAAAACGCCGTCTGGCGCGTGCGCAAAGCCCTGGGGGCAGAAAAGGCCGGCCACTCAGGCACCCTGGACCCTTTGGCCTCAGGCCTGCTGCCTGTGTGTTTGGGTGCGGCGACCAAATTCGCCCAAGTCAACTTGGAGTCCGACAAGACCTATCAGGTGGGTGTGACCTTGGGCCAAACCCGCGTGGGGGGAGACCTGGAAGGCGAGGTCCTCTCAGAGCGGCCAGTTCAAGTCACTGACGAACAATTGCAAGACGCATTGCGAGGGTTCACCGGGGCCATCCAACAAGTGCCGCCCATGCATTCAGCGTTGAAGCATCAAGGCAAGCCTTTGTATGCCTACGCCCGAGCTGGCCAAACGGTGGAGCGTGCGGCGAGATCGGTGGTCATTCATCGATTGACCCTTTTGGAGCGCGATGGCGCACGCTTGCAGCTGGAAGTCCACTGCAGCAAAGGCACCTATGTGCGGACCTTGGCAGAAGACTTGGGCGAGGCCCTGGGGTGCGGGGCCCACGTCCATGCCCTTCGTCGCTTGGCGTGTGGGCCTCTGAACTTGCAGGACGCAATTTCATTGGACGACTTTGAAGCCCTGGAGGTCCAGGATCGACGCCACCGCTTGCAGTCGGCAGATGCCTTGGTCGCGCACTGGCCGGTGGTGCGTTTGGCACAGGTGGAGGCGGCCCGGTTCTTGACCGGCTTGCGGCGCCGTGTGAATTTAGAAGATCAAGAAGCGGTTCGGGTGTATGGGCCCGAGGAACGAGCCTTCTTGGGTTGTGGTCACGTGGTGGCAGGTGAGCTGATCGCCGATCGCCTTTTAAGTCCTTTAGAGGTTCAGGCCTTGGTGGCCTGAAATGAACGAATGAACAAGCAAGTAAGAAACATCGCCATCATCGCCCACGTGGACCATGGCAAGACGACCCTGGTGGATCAGCTGTTGAGGCAAAGCGGCACTTTTCGAGACAACGAAAAGGTGGCCGAGCGCATCATGGACAGCAACGATTTGGAAAAAGAGCGGGGCATCACCATCCTCGCCAAGAACTGCGCGGTGTCTTGGAATGACACGCACATCAATATCGTGGACACGCCCGGACACGCCGACTTCGGCGGCGAAGTGGAGCGGGTGCTGTCCATGGTGGATGGGGTATTGCTGTTGGTCGACGCCGTGGAAGGGCCCATGCCACAAACCCGGTTTGTCACCAAAAAGGCCCTGGCCTTGGGTTTGAAGCCCATCGTCGTGGTCAACAAGGTCGACCGGCCCGGTTCTCGCATTGATTACGTCATCAATGCCACTTTTGAGCTTTTTGACAAGTTGGGCGCCACCGAAGAGCAGTTGGACTTTCCCGTGGTCTACGCCTCTGGCTTGAATGGCTGGGCGACCCTGGAGCCGGGGCACACCGGCACCGACTTGGCACCCTTGTTTGAGACGGTGCTCAGCCACGTGCCACCGCACGATGGGGACGATGACGGTCCGCTGCAATTGCAAATCTGCTCGTTGGACTACTCGAGTTATGTGGGGCGCATTGGAATTGGGCGCATCCACAGTGGGCGTCTGCGTCCAGCCATGGATGTGGCCGTCTGTGAAGGACCCGAGGGGGAGCCTCGCAAGGCTCGCGTGAACCAGGTGTTGAAGTTTCGGGGTCTCGAGAGGGTTTTGGCCGATGAGGCCGGTGCGGGCGACATTGTGTTGGTCAACGGCATTGAAGACATTGGCATTGGCGTCACCCTGACCGACCTGGAAAATCCACAGCCCTTGCCGATGCTGCGAGTGGATGAGCCCACCCTGACCATGAACTTTTGTGTCAACACGTCGCCGTTGGCGGGTCGCGAGGGCAAATTTGTGACCAGTCGCCAAATTCGGGATCGACTGGACCGAGAGCTGCAAAGCAATGTGGCGCTGCGGGTGACCGACACCGACGAAGATGGCGTGTTTGAGGTGGCGGGTCGCGGGGAATTGCACTTGACCATCCTGCTGGAGAACATGCGCCGCGAAGGCTACGAGTTGGCTGTCTCACGCCCGAGGGTCGTTTTCCATGAGGTCAATGGCGAGAAGCAAGAGCCCATGGAATTGCTCACCGTGGACGTCGAAGACAGCCATCAGGGCGGTGTGATGCAGGAACTCGGCTTGCGCAAAGGGGAGCTGCTTGACATGCAGCCCGATGGCCGGGGACGGGTGCGATTGGAGTACCGGGTGCCCGCACGGGGTTTGATTGGCTTTCAGGGCGAATTCCTCAACCTCACCCGTGGCACGGGCCTCATGAGCCACATTTTTGATGGCTATGAGGCCTTCAAGGGTGACATTGGCGGCAGAAAAAACGGCGTGCTCATCAGCATGGACGATGGAGAAATCGTCACTTATGCCTTGGGCAAGTTGGACGATCGCGGGCGCATGTTTGTCAAACCCGGCGATCCCGTTTACGAGGGCATGATTGTGGGGATCCACAGCCGTGACAATGATCTGGTGGTGAACGCGGTGCGCACCAAGCAACTCACCAACTTCCGTGTGAGCGGCAAGGAGGACGCCATCAAGATCACGCCGCCCATCGAGCTGACATTGGAGTACGGGGTCGAGTTCATTGAGGACGATGAGTTGGTGGAAATCACCCCCAAGAGCATCCGTCTGCGCAAGCGCTTCCTGCAGGAGCATGAGCGCAAGCGTGCGGCTCGCGAGGCCGCTTGAGGTGTCGGGGCAGGGCAACGCGGCTTCAGACCAATGTCAGGCGCTTCAGCTGATCTAAGCGCTCGGTCGATGATGAGCCACCGCCAGGCCGTCCTGTTGATGGTCTTGGTCACGCTGTTGTGGAGCATGGCCGGCGTGGTCACGCGACAGGTGGAGCAGGCGCAGGGATTGACCCTGACGTTTTGGCGAAGTGCTTTCAACGCGGCTGCCTTGGCGTTGTTGTTGTGTTGGTGGCGTTCGCCTTCCCAGGTCTGGGCCTCGCTGCGTTCGGGCGGCTGGGCCTTGTGGGGGTCGGGCATCTGCTGGGCCGTCATGTTCACTGCTTTCATGTGGGCACTGACGCTGACCACCGTGGCCAATGTGTTGGTGACGATGGCCCTTGGCCCTTTGTTCACCGCCTGGCTTGCACGTTGGTTTCTCGGGCAACGAATGGCCTGGCCCTCGGTGATGGCGGTGATGTTGGCGGGTCTGGGCCTTATCGTCATGCAGCTACCGGCTTTATCGGCTCAGCTCAATGGTTCAGCGGTGCTGCAGGGGCCGGCGGCTGACCTTGAAGGGCCCGCGCGGGCAGCCTCATCGGCCTTCCGTGACCATGGCGCTGGTCTCCTGCTGGCCTTGGCTGTCCCGATGGCCGGTGCGGTGAATTGGGTTCTGATTCGAGCTGGCGCCGATCAAACGGGCTCATATCGGTCGGTTGCCCCTGACTTCCTGGTCTCCGTGATGGTGGGTGCTGCGATGTCTGCGCTCGTGTCGGGTCTGGCGTCCGACCCCTTGAATGCGTCTGGTGCAGACTTGGGCTGGCTGGCCTTATTGGGTGTCTTCCAACTGGCCATTCCCTGTCTCTTGGCCGTCATGGCCGCTCGTGTCCTGCAGCCGTCTGAAGTGTCACTGCTGGGTCTGTTGGAGGTCGTGTTCGGTGTGGCCTGGGTCTGGATCGGTACGGCCGAGCGCCCCGAGCCCTCCGTCGTGGTGGGTGGTCTCGTGGTGTTGGTGACGCTGTTGGCGCATGAGGCCTGGAATGCACGGCGGCACCGGCAATGGGCAGGATACCGATGAGTCCATTGCCTGCGCCCACGATGGAAGCCCTTCAGGACACGGCTCCACTGCCGAGTCCCTGGCGGGTT
>RFSP01000016.1 GCA_009923895.1 Betaproteobacteria bacterium
CCACCCCCACCTCGTCTTGCCAGCCTTTGGCCACCCAGCCCAGGGCTGAGACCGCGACCAACACAATGAAGGCCAAGACCACGCAGGCCGACACCAGACCGACTCGGTCGGCTTTGAACCGACGCCAGGCGGCCAGCCAAACCCCATCAGAGCGCTGGGCTGCGGCCGGCGCGACCACGTCATGCGATGCTGTGCTCATTTCAACACCACCCGAGGATCTACCAGTTTGAACAGGACGTCGACGATCAGATTGATCACCATGGTGAGTGCAGCCAAGTACACCGCAATGGCCTGAATGACGGGGTAGTCACTGCGATTGACGGCCAGCAAAATCTCTCGGCCCAGGCCCGGGATGGAGAAAAACACTTCAATCAAGAACGAGCCCACAAAGACGCCTGGCAAAGCCAGCCCCACATTGGTGAGGATGGGAATCATGGCGTTGCGCAGCACGTGGCTGAACATCACCCGACCTTCGGTCATGCCTTTGGCGCGCGCCGTGCGCACGTAGTCCTGACCCAGCTCATCCAAAAAGAAGGTCCGGTACAAGCGGGTGTAAGGCGCCAAGGCCACAAACACAGCCAGCAACACGGGCAGGGGCACGTAGGTGGTCAAGTTGGTCCAGGTGCTGTCGCTCCAGCCTTGCACGGGGAACCAGCCCAGCTGAAAGCCAAAGACATATTGCCCCACGATGATGTAGACCAAAAAGCTGATGGACAAAGCGATGGTGGTGACCACCATGAGGGTGCGGTCGGCCAACGAGCCACGGCGGTAAGACACCCACATGGCCACCGGCAACGCCACAATGACTTCCAGCACCAAGATGGGCAGCATGACGGTCAAGGTGGCAGGCAGACGCGAGGAGAAGAGGTGGCTGACCGCTTCGTTGGTGGCCCAGCTTTTGCCCCAATCGAAGGTGGCCACGCTTTGCAGGTACAGCCCGAGCTGAACCCACACAGGCTTGTCCAGCCCCAACTGTTGCCGAATGGCGGCAATTTGTTCGGGCGTGGCGTTTAAGCCCCCAAGAATTTCTGCGGGGTCGCCTCCGAAATACTTGAACAAAAAGAACACCAGCAGCACGACGCCCAGGATGGTGGGAATCATTTGCCACAGGCGCCGCAGAATGTAAGCGGCCATCTTCGACATGCTCCAGGAATGGACAACGAGGGCGCAGTGTAGGCGGCTTTGAGACTTTTTCGGCCCCGCACTTTTCCCAGGCTTCTCCCAGGCGCTGGCCACCTCAGAACAAAACCCCCGCCCGACCATGGGTAAATGGGCATTCACCCGTTTCAGGCGCCGGCTAGACTGCCGGTCTCGTGAGTTGGGACAGAAATGGGGGCGCCTGCGTGGGCGCCTCAGAGCAAACCATGCAATTTTTCACACGTCGAGTTTTTGCAATGGCAGCGCTGGGCCTGGCGGGCGCTTTGGGCGTGGCCGCGACGGCGGCCGTGGCGCAGGCCTCCAATCAGCCGTCCAAGACGCTGCGCTACGCCTTTCCGATTGCCGAAACCAACTTCGACCCCGCTCAAATTTCCGACCTGTATTCGCGCACCGTGGCGTCGGCCTTTTTTGATGCGCCCTTGGAGTTTGAGTTTTTGGCCTCGCCTGCCCGGCTGCGACCCAACACCGCGCAAGCCATGCCGGAGGTCTCTGAGGATTTCCGGGTCTTTACCTTTCGCATCAAGCCAGGCATCTATTTTGCGGACGACCCCGCCTTCAAAGGACAAAAGCGCGAGCTGACAGCCGCCGACTACGTCTACGCCCTCAAGCGTCATTACGACCCACGCTGGAAGAGCGCCAATCTCTACATTCTTGAAAACGCCAAGATCGTGGGGCTGTCGGAGCTTCGCAAGCAACTGCTGGCGGCCAAAAAGCCTTTTGATTACGACCAGGAGGTTGAGGGCCTCAAGACCCTGGACCGCTACACCTTCCGAATCCGTCTGGCCGAACCCAACCCGCGGTTTCTCTACAACTTCTCCGACGGCTCCTTCACCGGTGCGATGGCGCGTGAAGTGGTGGAGTTCTATGGTGACAAGGTCGGCGAGCACCCCGTGGGCACGGGCCCGTTTGTGCTGGCAGAGTGGAGGCGCAGCGCGCGCATGGTGTTGGCGCGAAACCCGAACTACCGCGAAGTGCTCTACGAAGAAAGCCCTCCGGCCAGCGATGGGCGCTTGCAAGAAGTGGCTGCCCGGTTCAAAGGCAAGCGCTTGCCCCTGGTCGACCGTGTGGTGATTTCCGTCATTGAAGAGGCCCAACCCCGTTGGCTGTCTTACCTGAATGGCGAGCAGGACCTGCTGGAAAACGTGCCTGCAGAATTTTCCAACCTGGCCATTCCCAACAACCAGCTCGCACCCAACCTGCAGAAAAAAGGCATGGGGATGTTGCGTTACGCACGGGCCGATGTCGCGGTGAGCTACTTCGCCATGGAGCATCCGCTGGTGGGCGGCTACGAGCCTCACAAGGTGGCATTGCGGCGGGCGATTTCGCTGGCCGTCGACCTGGACAAGGAAATTCGTCTGGCTCGGCGCAACCAAGCCATACCGGGTCAAAGCCCCATCGGTCCGCAAACCTTCGGCTATGACCCCACCTTCAAATCGGAGATGAGCGAGTACAACCTGGCGCGTGCCAAGGCCTTGTTGGATCTGCACGGCTATGTGGACAAGAACGGTGACGGCTGGCGCGACCAACCCGACGGCAAGCCATTGGTGCTGGAGTACGCCACCCAACCCGACCAACAAAGTCGACAGCTCATCGAGCTGTGGAAGAAGAACATGAATGCCCTGGGCCTGCGCATCGAGTTCAAAACAGCCAAATGGCCTGAAAACCTCAAGAGCAGCCGCGCAGGCAAGCTCATGATGTGGGGCGTGGGCTGGAGCGCGGGTCAACCCGATGGTGACACCTTCTTGGCGTTGGGCTATGGGCCTAACAAAGGGCAGGCCAACCACGCCCGCTTTGACCTGCCCGAATTCAACCGGCTCTATGAAGCGCAGCGCGCATTGCCCGATGGACCCGAGCGACTGGCTGCCATGACCGAGGCCAAGAAATTGATGGTGGCCTACATGCCCTACAAGGTGCATGCGCACCGCATCTTCACCGATCTGACGCAGCCGTGGGTGTTGGGCTATCACCGCAACATCTTCGTGCGCGAATTTTTCAAATACGTCGATCTGGACGTGGAGGCCCGCGCCCGCGCTGGCCGCTGAACTTGCGATGAATTGGCCCACCATGAAAAAGTCGATCTTGTTTGGCACAGGCCTGAGCTTGTGCCTGTCGTGGATATTGGCGGCTGCGCAACCCGCCAGCGCGCCGGCCGTCTCAGGTGTCCCGGCCGCCCCAACGTCGGCCCCCCTGGCCTCCAAGGTCTTGCGCTATGCCTTCCCGGTGGCCGAGACCGGCTTCGATCCGGCGCGCATCGTGGATCTGTATTCGCGCATCGTCACGGCCCACATTTTTGAGAGCCTGTACACCTACGACCACCTGGCACGACCCGCCAAGATCAAGCCCTTGATTGCCGATGGCATGCCCGAGACATCGGCCGACTTCAGAACGTGGACGGTCAAAATCAAAAAGGGCATCCACTTTGCCGACGACCCGGCCTTCAATGGCAAGCGGCGTGAAGTGGTGGCGCAAGACTTTGTCTACGCCTTCAAACGTTTTGTGGATCCTGCCAACAAGAGCCCCGTGGTGGCAGGCTTTCTGGACCAGAAGTACTTGGGATTGGCCGCCCTGCGTGAAAAGGCTTTGAAAGAGAAGAAGCCTTTCGACTATGACACCGAGATTGAAGGCATTCGCGCACTGGATGCTCACACCGTGCAGTTCAAGCTGGAAGAGCCGCGCCCGCGCTTTTTGGAGTCTTTGGCGGCCAATGACTTGTTGGGTGCGGTGGCTCGCGAAGTGGTCGAGAAGTACGGGGACGCCATTCCGGCACACCCCGTGGGCAGTGGACCGTTCAAGCTGGTGCAGTGGCGCCGCAGCTCGCTCATTGTGTTGGAGCGCAACCCGCAGTACCGAGAGATGCTCTACGACGCGCAGCCCGCCAGCGACGACGCCGAAGGCCAAGCCCTGCTGGCCCAATTCAAAGGACGCAAATTGCCCATGGTGGATCGCGTGGAGGTGTCCATCATTGAGGAGTCACAGCCCCGCTGGTTGGCGTTCTTGAATGGCCAAATTGATTACATCAACGTGCCCTCGGAATTTGTCAACCAAGCCGTGCCCAATGGCAAGGTGGCGCCCAATCTGGCCAAGCTGGGCATCAAGGCCTACCGGACGCTCAATGCCGACTCGGCCTTCACCTACTTCAACATGGATGATCCGGTGGTGGGCGGCTACACGCCCGACCGCGTGGCATTGCGCCGCGCCATTGCCCTGGCCATGGATGTGGAGCGAGAAATCCGCGTCATTCGCCGTGGCCAGGCCGTGCCCGCGCAGTCCATCATCGTGCCTCACACCACCGGATACGACCCACATTTCAAGAGTGAAAACGGCGACTTTGACCCGGCCCGTGCCAAGGCCTTGCTGGACCTCTTTGGCTATGTGGACAAAGACGGCGACGGTTGGCGAGACCTGCCCAATGGCAAGCCACTGACCTTGGAGGTGGCCACCCAGCCCGACCAACTCAGTCGGCAATTCGATGAGATGTGGAAGAAAAATCTCGAACGCGTGGGCATTCGCGTCAAATTCTTCCCCGGCAAATGGCCCGAGCAACTCAAGGCGGCGCGCGCTGGCAAATTGCAGCTGTGGACATTGGGCTCTTCGGCCGCGGCCCTGGATGGACAAGGCTCGCTCGCGCGTCTGTATGGGCCGCAGTCCGGCAGCCAAAACCTGGCGCGCTTCAAGAACGACGAGTTCGACCGCATCTACCGGCGCATGCAAGAGATTGCTGATGGGCCGGAGCGCGATGCGCTGTTCCGCCAAGCCCAGCTCATTTCAGTGGCCTACATGCCCTACAAAATCACGGTGCACCGATTCAACAATGACTTGTTGCAACCGTGGCTGCTGGGCTACCGCCGACCGGTTTTCTGGAATGACTGGTGGCACATGGTGGACATCGACAACGCGCTTCGGCCGGCCAAGAAGTAGCCACCCATGAAACGCCGCCGCCTCCTTCAGGCGTTGGCGGTCAGCGCCACGGGAGCGGCCTCGGACGCAGCGCAAAGCGCTGCGGTCTCTTCGGGCGGTCCGCAGACCGCCCCCCGCAAGGTGCTGCGTGTGGTCTTTCCCACACCCGAGTCGTCCTTCGATCCGCCGCAGACCAATAGCGACGCGTACGCAAGCACCTTGCTTGCGCAAATATTGGAAGCGCCGCTGGCCTATGACTATCTCGCTCGCCCAGTGCGCCTGGTGCCGCAAACCGCCGCTGACTTGCCTGAGGTATCGGCCGATGGCATGACCTTCACGGTGCGACTTCGCCCCGGCATCTACTTCGCTGACGACCCCGCGTTCAAGGGTCGACGCCGGGAGTTGGTGGCGCAAGACTATGTCTATGCGATCAAGCGCTTTTACGACCCCCGTTACAACTCCAGTGACCTCTACCAGTTTGAAGGTCTGAAGCTGCCCGGCCTGTCGGCGCTTCGCCAGCGTGCCATCGATCAGCGCAAACCCTTTGATTACGACCGCGAGGTGGAGGGCGTGCGCGCCTTGGACCGCTACACCTTTCGTATTCAACTGGGTCAACCCGACCCCCGATTCATTTGGCGTCTGGCCGATGCGGGGCTGGTGGGGGCTGTGGCGCGCGAGGTGGTGGAGCACTATGGGGATGACATCGGGTCCCACCCGGTGGGCACCGGCCCGTTTTACCTCAAACGTTGGCGTCGAGGTTCCCAGATCGTGTTGGAGCGTTCCGCGTCGTATCGCGGCGTGGTCTACGAGGGACAGCCCGCCGATGACCCGCAAGCGCAATCCATTGCGGCGGCCCTGCGCGGACGCAAACAGCCCTTTGTCGACGAGGTCCACGTGGACATCGTCGAAGAGTCTCAACCCCGCTGGCTGTCGTTCTTGAATGGCACCTATCACTGGCTGGCCCTGCCTGGGGCTTATGCGGCCACCGCTCTTCCGGGTGGGCAGTTGGCGGCCTTTTTGCGCAAGAGGGGGGTCCGCTTGCAACGCAGCTTGCAGCCCGACATGGCCATGACGTATTTCTTCATGGAGGATCCGCTGGTGGGAGGCTACGCGCCAGCCCAGGTGGCCTTGCGACGTGCCATCGGCTTGGCTTTTGATGGCCAGGCCTACATCGACCGCGTGCTCGGAGGGCAGGCCGTGCCGGCGCAGTCCACGATCGCGCCGTTCACCAGCGGCTTTGATCCCGCCTATCGAAGTGAGATGAGCGCGTTTGATCCTGCGCGGGCCAAAGCGGTGCTGGATGTCTACGGCTACCGGGATCGCGACGGCGACGGCTGGCGCGAACGCCCCGACGGCTCGCCTTTGGTCTTGCGCATGGCCACGCAGTCCTCGCAACGCGACCGGCTGAGCAATGAGCTGTGGCGACGCTGCATGCAACGCGTGGGCTTGCGCATGGAGTTTGAGGTGTCGACTTGGCCCGAGCTGCTCAAGAAGAGCCGGGCGGGCACCCTCATGATGTGGGGCTACAGCTGGAGCGCAGGCTCTCCGGATGGCGGATTTTTTCTGGGCATTGCTTACGGCCCCCATGCCAGCGAATCCAACGATCCCCGCTTTGCCCATGCGCCGTTTGACCGGCTCTACGAGGCCCAGTTGCGTCTGCCCGACGGTCCGCAGCGCGAGGCCGTCATGCGCCAGGCCAAAGACATGCTGACGGCCTACATGCCCTATAAAGTGCATGGACACTCTGTGCTGAATGTCTTGGTCCAGCCGTGGACCCATCACTACTGGCGCCACCCGTTTATGCGTGATGTGTGGCGCTTTGTTGACGTGAGTTCGCCCAACGACCCAAGGCCGTCATGACACCCACCCACCTTCCCGGTCCGTCTGCCCTTTCTTCCGCTGCGCATCCCCGCTTGCCGAGACTGGCGATGTATCAACGCTGGCTGCAGGCCACGAAGGGTCTGCACTTCGCCACTTACGAGGCCTTGTGGCAATGGTCGGTGAGCGACTTGCCCGCTTTTTGGCAGTCCATCTGGGACTACTTTGAATTGCATTCGCCCACACCGGCCGCTGCGGTCCTCTCTGAGGCCCGCATGCCGGGTGCGCAATGGTTCGTGGGGGCTCAAGTCAATTACGCCCAACAGGTCTTTCGTCACGCCGACATGGCCCACGCCATGGGCCATCCGGCCCTGGTGTTTGCCAACGAGGACTTGCTGGCCCAGGGTGTCTGTCGTGAGGTGAGCTGGCCCGACTTGCGGCGGCAGGTGGCACACTTTGCTGCGGCGCTGCGAGACATGGGCGTGCAACAAGGTGACCGTGTGTGCGCCGTCTTGCCCAACACCCCGCAAACAGCGGCCGTCTTTCTCGCCGTGGCCAGCCTGGGTGCCATCTGGAGCATTTGCTCGCCCGACATGGGGCCGGTGGCGGTGCTGGACCGGTTCAAACAAATCGAACCCAAGGTGCTGGTGGCTTGTGATGGCTACACCTGGGCCGGCGTGCACCACGACCGCCGCGCGGTCATCGACGAGGTGCTCTCGCAGCTGCCGAGTGTGGCGCATGCCGTGCGCGGAGGGGCCCAGCTGGAGGCCCTGCTGGCCGGACCTTCCCTGCACGAGCCCACATTTGAGCCCGTTTGGGTGCCCTTTGATCACCCGCTGTGGGTGGTGTATTCGAGCGGCACCACGGGGCTGCCCAAGCCCATTGTGCACGGCCACGGGGGCATCATTTTGGAAGGCCTCAAGGGCACTTTGCACAACAACTTGGGCCCGTCGGTGGAAACCTCAGACCGGTTTCACTGGTTCAGCACCACGGGCTGGATCATGTGGAACTGTCAAATTTCCGGGTTGCTCACAGGCACCACGTGTTGCCTGTTTGATGGCAGCCCCAGCGGTCCGTCGGGGGCACCGGATTGGTCCACCCTGTGGCGTTTTGCAGGCCTGTCCAAGGCCACCTTTTTTGGCGCCGGCGCGGCATTTTTCGCCAGTTGCCTCAAGGCCGACGTTCACCCGCTGTTGCAGGCCGACTTGTCTCATTTGCGGGCCGTTGGCTCCACGGGCTCGCCCTTGTCCAATGAGTGTTACGACTGGATTTGGGCCCGTTGTCCAACGGTTGACGGTGCCCCGATATGGATCGACTGCATCAGCGGCGGGACCGATTTTGCGGGCGCTTTTGTCGCCGGCCACGCAGGTCTGCCCACGGTCCGCGGCGAAATGCAATGCCGTTGTTTGGGTGCGGCGGTCTATGCGTGGAACGAGGCCGGCCAGGCCGTGGTCGACGAGGTGGGGGAGTTGGTGTGCACCCAACCCATGCCCTCCATGCCGCTGTATTTTTGGAAGGACGACGGACACCAACGGTACCGGGAGAGCTACTTCGACATGTATCCGGGGGTGTGGCGCCATGGTGACTGGATTCGCATCACGCCGCACCCGCAGGCTCACGGCGCCATCATCTACGGCCGCAGCGACGCCACCATCAACCGCCAGGGCATTCGCATGGGCACTGCCGAGCTGTACCGGGCGGTGGAGGCCTTGCCCGAGGTGCTGGACAGCCTGGTGGTGGATCTGGAATACCTGGGTCGAGAAAGCTACATGCCTTTGTTTGTGGTGTTGCGAGCCGGCGTGAATTTGGACGCTGCGCTGCTCGCGCGCATCAAGAACAGCATCCGCACGGCCCTGTCACCGCGCCACGTGCCCAACGAAGTCTGGCAGGTCGAGGCCATCCCCCGGACCTTGTCAGGCAAGAAGATGGAGCTGCCGGTGAAAAAACTCTTGATGGGTGCAGACCCCTCTCGGGTGATGAACCGCGATGCCATGGCCAACGCCCAGAGCGTGGCGTGGTTTGTGGAGTTTGCTCAACGCCGCGGCAGCGAGCCCCCCGCCGCTCACGAGGCCAAGGCCACGATGTGAGAAACGGGCAATGTCCCGCTTGGGCGCTTCACTTCTTGGCCCTGTTGCAGGCGCACCAGGGTGCCCAGAAATCCACCAACACGGGCAGCTGCGTGCCCCGGGTGACCGCATCTGAAGCCTCGAGTGTCACTTTCACCGGGATCTTTTTTTAGAATTTGCGCCTCTCACGCCTTTGCAAACTCCTCACGGGCCCCTGCCTTGAACAGCTCCACCCCAGACTCCCGCTTGTGTGATCTGCCGCACGGAAGGCTCACCTGTGCTTGCCACGGGATGTCTCGCCGCGTTTTCACGGGTGTGTTGCTGAGCGCTGGAAGTGCTGTGGGGACGGCCGCACGCGCCGCCTTGCCGGAGTGTGAGCGCTCAGGCTTTACCAAAGCGGTCTCGGCCGAGCAGGTGGAGCAATCGGCGACGCAACAGTACCGCCAAATGCTGCAGCAAGCCTCCAACCAGCGGGCACTGGCTTCCAAAGACCACCCTCAACTGCAACGGCTGCGAACCATCGCGGAACGCATGATTCCCCATGCGCCCGCCTGCAACGAGCGTGCGCGCCAATGGCGCTGGGAAGTCCAGCTCATTGGCAGCAACGAACTCAATGCGTTTTGCATGCCTGGGGGCAAGATCGCCTTTTTTTGGGGCATCTTGGCGCGATTGCAGCTCAGTGACGACGAGGTGGCCACCATCATGGGTCACGAGATGGCGCATGCCCTGTTGGAACACGCCCGAGAGCAGATGGGCAAGAACATGGTCACGCAAGGCGGATTGCGCTTGGGGGCGGCCTTGCTGGGTTTGGGCAACGTGGGCGATATGGCCGCACAAGCCGGCTCCCAACTCTTGAGCCTGGCCTACAGTCGCACCGACGAGACCCAGGCCGATCGCCTGGGCATGATCCTGGCCGCCCAGGCGGGCTATGACCCGGCAGCGGGTGTCACGTTGTGGAAGAAGATGATGGCGGCCAGCGGCGGGCGCGCTCCACCCAAACTCTTGTCCACCCATCCGCTGAATGCCGAGCGCATTCAAGACATCGAGCGCCGCTTGCCCCGTGCGCAGCCTTTTTACGAAGCGGCCGACAAGCCCGAGCGTCAGTTTGGACCGCCTCAGGTCCCGCCCACATAAGGGTTGGTGCGCCGTTCGCGCCCAAATGTGCTCTCGGGTCCATGGCCTGGGATGAACACGGTGTCGTCGCCCATGGGCCACAGGCGCTCGGTGATGCTCGAAATCAAGGTGGCGTGGTCGCCCCCTGGAAAATCGGTGCGGCCGATGCTGCCGGCAAACAGCACATCACCCACAAAAGCCCGATGGGCCTCGGCGCTGTGAAACACCACATGCCCGGGCGTGTGACCAGGACAGTGTCTTACGGAGAGTGAGCACTCGCCCACTGACACGGTGTCGCCATCTTTCAGCCACCGTGTGGGGGTGAACGGCTCGGCGGGCGGAAAGCCAAAGCGCGCGCTTTGCATGGGCAAGCCGTCGATCCAAAACTGATCCCCCGGGTGCGGGCCGATGATGGGCAGACCCAGCTCCCTTGCCAATTGCCCGGTGCCGCCCGCATGGTCGATGTGGGCATGGGTGAGCCAGATGGCTTGCAGCGTCACGCCCAGGCGTTGGACCTCGGCCAGCAAACGCGGTAGATCGCCGCCCGGGTCGATGAGCGCCCCCTGCAGGGTCTGGTCGCACCAGACGATGCTGCAGTTTTGCTCGAAGGGGGTGACGGGGACGGTGCGGTAGCGAAACATGGCGATATTGTCCTCGCAGTGGCGCGCTGCAACTGGGCACTTTGCCATTTTTGCAACGAAAACGGACTGCGTTCACGCACCGGTTTGTGTGGCTCATTCAGTGAGCTACTGAGATTCGACACTGGCAGCGCCGGGGACGTCCCGGTGCTCGCCCACAGGGGCACGGTACGGAGACCGCCATGACACAATTTGCCTTGAACTTTCCCGACGCCTTGCCCGAGGTGATCGCCCGCCCCCATGCGGGGTCCCCCTTCCAGGAGCGGTCAAAGCGTCTGGCCCTTGCCAGTGGCGACGCGCCATTCGATCGCGTGGGGTTTGACATCGGCTGGGACTATGCGCGCCACCGTCTGGCACCCAGCCCCGACCATCTGCACGCTGGCCACCCCGTGCGACAAGGCTGGCAAGCCGGGCGCGCCACCTTTGGCACGCGCACACAGCGACCCACGCACGCCGTGGCCCAGTGGCTGCAATTGCGCCTGGAGGCCTGGATGCATGGACGTGCCTTTGAAGAGGTGAGGGTCACTCCTCGTTTCTTGTCGCAGCTCGAGGTCACCCACTGCCCAGTCACGCGAGACCTGCTCACTCACGAAGTGCTCACCCAGGGCTCGCAAGCAGAAACGGACGGCGTGATCGTCACACTGAATGAGGGCGCGGGTGTGGCGGCCGGCAACCTGGCCATGATGAGCCGCCGCGCGGCCCTGGCCGATTTGGAGGGTGACGGTTTGGACCTCAACGCCCGACAGCGCTTGGTGAGCCTGCGCCGCATGACCACCCCACTGTCGCATGCCGAGGCGGCCGCGCACCCATTGTCGGTGTTGCCACCGGCCCGGGTGCATTTGCTCAACCCGGCTCACGCGCTGCAAGTCCTCTTGACGCGCCTGTTCATGGGCGGCGCCTACGCCCGTCGCATGGCCGATCTGGGGGTGCTGGTGCCCGCCCGGGCCCGCCGGCCGTATGCGCAGCTGATGAGCACGCTGCTTGCGCGTCGCCTGGCGGTGGGGTGGTCGGCCCACGCCGATCGCGTGCGCCACACCTTGGAAGACGCTTGGCAGCATCCGCTGGTCCTGCAACGCTGGGCCTCCTTTATCCAAGGTCTCTCATTGGCTTGTTGTGAGCGACTGGTCCAGCGTGCGGTGGAGCGCGGCCTGGCCGGCCCCCAAGTCCGGTGGCTCAACGGGGTTGAGGCCACCGATGGCTGGGCGCTCGAGACATCGGGCCGCTGCGAGCACATCGACGCGGCTCCCGTCGCCCCATCTCACCAAGTCCAGTCGTAATCCACCCACAAGGGTGCGTGATCACTGAAGCGCTGCGCTGTGTAAATGGATGTGGAGCGCGCCGTGGCCGCCACCCCTGGGGTGGCCAGATGGTAGTCAATGCGCCAGCCCACGTTCTTGGCACGCGCCTGGCCACGATTGCTCCACCAGGTGTACTGGTCCGGCAGGGTGTTGAGCGTGCGAAACACATCCACCAATCCGCCCTCCTCAAAGAGGCGATCCATCCAGGCGCGCTCTTCCGGAAGGAAGCCTGAATTCTTGAGGTTGCCCTTCCAGTTTTTAAGATCGATTTCTTTGTGTGCAATGTTCACATCACCCACGAGGACAAATTCGCGCTCCGCTTTGAGCCGCATGAGGTGGGGGTACATCAGGTCAAGGAAGCGGAACTTGGCCTCTTGGCGTTCTTGGCTGCTCGATCCACTGGGGAAGTAACAGCTGATGACACTGAACTTGCGCTTGGCCGTGTCGTAGCGTGTTTCCACCCAACGCCCCTCGGCGTCAAACTCCGCATCACCCAAGCCCACAAGCACTTCGCTGGGCACTTTGCGGGTGTACAGGCCCACACCCGAATAGCCCTTTTTTTCGGCGAAATGAAAATGCCCGTCCAGACCGGCAATGCGCTCGAAGCGCCCGGCGATGTCGCTGTGCTGGGCTTTGAGCTCTTGCACCCCCATACAATCGGCGCCGATCGAATCGGCCCATTCGACAAAGCCTTTGGTGGCTGCCGAGCGGATGCCATTGAGGTTGAGTGAAACCAGACGAAAAGTCAAAGGATGTCCCCCATGCGTGAACCAGGTGGTGCAGGCGCTGCGTCCCACACAGAACTCGCCCAGGCATTCGTGGAGTTTGCGGTGCGCTCAGGCGTGCTGCGCTTTGGTGAATTCAAGACCAAGGCCGGACGCCTGTCGCCCTACTTTTTTAACGCAGGCTTGTTCGACGATGGTGCCAAGCTGGGTCAGCTGGCCCAATTCTATGCAAAGGCCCTCATCGCCAGTGGCATCGAGTTCGACATGATATTTGGCCCGGCGTACAAGGGCATCCCCTTGGGTGTGGCCGTGGCCATCGAGCTGGCCCGTCTGGGCAAGAACGTGCCTTTTGCCTACAACCGCAAAGAGGCCAAAGACCATGGCGAAGGCGGCTCGTTGGTCGGGGCCCCCTTGCAAGGTCGCGTGTTGATTGTGGATGACGTGATCAGCGCCGGCACTGCGGTGCGCGAATCTATCGCCCTGATTCAGGCCGCAGGGGCCCAAGCGCATGCGGTGGCCATTGCGCTGGACCGCCAAGAAATGGCCACCGACAAACAAGCCGATGGCACGGTGCGCGACGTCCCACACAGTGCTGTGCAGTACGTGCGGGATGTCCTGGGTCTGAAGGTGTGTGCCATTGCGCGCTTGGAGGACTTGCTGGCTTATTTATCCACGCAAGGCGCCGCCGAGCTGGGGGCCCACCTGCCCAAGGTCCAGGCCTACCGGGACCGCTACGGGGTTTAGCCCCGCACCACGTCAGCCCCAAGCATCAGCCGATAGCATCAGCCCCAAGGGCCAGCCTCAGGCCCGGTCGTGGGGCGGCACGGCGCATAGCCGGGTCCCCCACGGTCGGGCCCACGCGAGCCGCAGGCATGAGCGTGTGAGGCTCACCCCAGCTTCTTCTTCAACAACTCCCCGGCCTGCGCCGGATTGGCCTTGCCCTTGCTGGCTTTCATGACCTGACCGACCAGCGCATTGAAGGCCTTGTCCTTGCCGCTGCGGTACTCGGCCACGGACTTTTCGTTCGTCCGCAAGACCTCCTCCACGATGGCTTCCAAGGCCCCGGTGTCGTTCATCTGCTTAAGGCCCTTGGCCTCGATCACCGCATCCACGGCGGCCAGACCGTCCCCCGGAGGTGCCCCGCTCCACAAGGCATCGAAGACCTGACGCGCTCCGTTGTGGGACACCGTGTTGTCCTGAATGCGGCCGATCAAGGCGGCCAGGGTGGCGGGCCCCACCGGGCAGGCCGCGATGTCCAGATCGTCGGCGTTCAATCGCTTGCTGACCTCGCCCATGAGCCAGTTGGCGACCGATTTGGCGACCGGTTTGGTGCCGCCGCCAGCGTCGCGCGCCGCCTCGTAATACTGCGCGAAGGCCAGGCTTTGCGTCATCATCGACGCATCGTAAGCAGGCAAGCCGTCTTGTTGTTCAAACCGCTGCGCCATGGCGCCGGGCAATTCGGGCAAGCGCGCTTTGACGGCCTCAATCCAGGCCGGCTCGATGACCAGCGGTGGCAAGTCGGGGTCGGGGAAGTAGCGGTAGTCGTGCGCGTCTTCCTTGGTGCGCATGGCGCGTGTCTCGCCCGTGTCCGGGTTGAAGAGCACCGTGGCTTGCTCAATGGGCAGGCCGTCTTCAAGGCGGTCAATCTGCCACTGCACCTCAAAGTCAATGGCCTGCTGCAAAAAGCGAAACGAGTTGAGGTTTTTGATTTCGCGGCGTGTGCCCAGGGGCGCGCCCGGTCGGCGCACCGACACGTTGGCGTCGCATCGGAAGCTGCCTTCTTGCATATTGCCGTCGCAAATGCCCAGCCACACCACCAACGTGTGCAAGGCGCGGGCATATTCCACGGCCTCGGCCGAAGAACGCAGGTCGGGCTCGGAGACGATCTCCAGCAGCGGGGTGCCGGCACGGTTCAAGTCGATGCCGCTCATGCCTGTGGCGGCGCCGCCCAAGCCCTCGTGCACGCTTTTGCCGGCATCTTCTTCCAAGTGGGCGCGTGTGAGTCGCACGGTGTGCATGTGGCCGTCGAGCAAGAAGCTCACCGAGCCGCCTTGCACGACCGGAATCTCGTACTGGCTGATTTGGTAGCCCTTGGGCAGGTCGGGGTAGAAGTAGTTCTTGCGCGCAAAAATGGACAGCGGTGCCACATTGGCCCCCACCGCCAGGCCGAATTGAATGGCGCGCTCCACGGCGCCCCGGTTGAGCACGGGCAGCGTGCCGGGCAGCGCGAGGTCCACCGCGCAGGCTTGCGTGTTGGGGGGTGCGCCAAATTGCGTGCTGGCGCCGCTGAAGATCTTGCTGTGGGTGGACAGTTGGGTGTGGGTCTCAAAGCCGATGACGACTTCATAGCCGCGAACCAGCGGCGCGGGGGTGGGGTGATGTGGCAGCCCCATGGTCATGCTCCTGCAGGGGTGCGAAGGTGAAAGTCGGTGGCTTGCTGCAGGGCGTGTGCGGCGTGCAGCAAGGTTCCTTCGGCAAAGTAGTTGCCAATGAGCTGCAAGCCCACGGGCAGTCCGCTGTCGCCCA
>RFSP01000151.1 GCA_009923895.1 Betaproteobacteria bacterium
GAGGTGTGGGCTGATTTGGGCGACGACGTCCCCACCGTCTTGCCCGGCGACATGGACATCATCGCCACCCCCATCGACTACTTGGGTGTGAACTACTACACCCGACAGGTGGTGGGTGCAAGCGGCCACGTGGACACCAAAACCAGCGGCCTGCCCCTGACCGAAATGGGGTGGGAGATTTACGCCAAGGGACTGACGGACCTGTTGTTGCTGCTTCACCGCGACTACACCTTGCCGGCGGTATTGATCACCGAGAACGGGGGCGCCTTCAAAGACCCCGTCATCAACGGCCAAGTCAACGATGCCGATCGGGTGGACTACCTGCGCACTCACATCTCAGCGATGGCCGATGCGATGGATCAAGGGGTGCCCATGGCCGGCTACATGGTCTGGAGCCTCATGGACAACTTTGAGTGGGCCAGCGGTTACGTGAAACGCTTTGGCATCGTCCATGTGGATTACGAAACGCTGAAGCGCACGCCCAAGCAAAGCGCCCATTGGTACCGCGACTTCCTGGACCGCGTTCGTGCCATCCAAAAGACCCCTCGCCGGGCTTGACACCATGGGTCAACTCCATTTGCAGCGACTGCACAAGCGCTACGGGGCGCAAGAGGTCATCGCCGGTGTGGACTTGGAAGTTCATGACGGTGAGTTCTTGGTGTTGGTGGGTCCTTCAGGTTGTGGAAAGTCCACCCTCTTGCGCATGATCGCGGGGTTGGAGGACATCAGCGATGGTGACCTTCTGATCGACGGACGTCGTGTGAACGAAGTGCACCCAGCCGAACGAGGGGCGGCCATGGTGTTTCAAAGCTATGCGCTCTACCCGCACATGACAGTGGCAGAGAACATGGGTTTTGCGCTTCGCATGGCGGGCGTCGATCGAGCCCAACGAGAGCAACAAGTGCGTCACGCGGCGGAGATCTTGAAGATCACCGACCTTTTGCATCGCTACCCCAAGCAACTCTCCGGCGGACAGCGTCAGCGGGTGGCCATTGGCCGAGCCATCGTGCGTCAACCGACGGTTTTCTTGTTTGATGAGCCCTTATCCAACCTGGATGCCGCCTTGCGCACCGACATGCGCATTGAATTGGCACGATTGCACCAACAGCTGGGCACCACCATGGTCTATGTCACGCACGATCAGGTCGAGGCCATGACCTTGGGCGATCGAATTGCCGTGATGAATCGGGGGCGCATTGAGCAGTTGGGTCGGCCCATGGACCTGTACAACCAGCCCCACAACATCTTTGTGGCGGGCTTCCTCGGCACCCCCAAGATCAACTTGCTGCGGCGTCCAACGCCCGAGGCCTCGACAGCGCACCAGCACCTCTGGGGCATGTTGACTCAAGGTGCCGCCCACCCAAGCCGTGCCGTCACGGCCGGGATTCGCCCAGAACATCTGGGCGTGTTGGCCAGTGGCGACGGCGTGCCAGCCACCGTCGTCATGGCCGAGCATTTGGGCGACTCCTCCATCCTTCACCTGCGGGTGGATGGCGTGCAAGAGCTCCTCCACGCCCGCGTGAACGCCGACAGTTCGACGTTTTCGACGGACGGCATTGTGAGGTTGGCACCCCAAGTGGGACACGCCATGCTGTTTGACGAAAATGAACTCCGCATTCACTGATATGTCACTTTCAGCTCATTCTTCACTCGTCTTGAGTCTGTCTAGGTTGGCACAACAACGAATTGCAGTACTACTCCGGGCCACGGGCCGAAAACGCACAGGTGCGTGAGGGCCGACTGATCATCAGAGCGCTCAAAGAATCCTTGTCGTCGGCGCGCGATTGGGGAGGTCAGCGCTACACCTCGGCACGGCTGATCACGCAGGGCAAAGCCGCCTGGACCTACGGCTTCTTTGAAATCAGTGCCAAGATGCCCTGCGGAAAAGGCACCTGGCCCGCCATTTGGACCTTGGGCGTCGGAGGGCGTTGGCCCGAGGATGGTGAGTTGGACATCCTGGAACACATGGGCCGCGACCCCGAAAGGGTGTCGAGTGCCGTGCATGTGGCCATGGGCCATGCGGGTCAAGCGTTCAGCAGTTCTTTGTCACTGCCCGACGCTTGTCAAAAGTTCCACCGCTATCAAATGCATTGGACGCCCGATGGGGTGACTTTTGGGGTGAATGGGCAGGCTCACATGCGCTACCCAAAGACCGATGTGGGCCCCCGCGGCTGGCCCTTTTGATGCGCCGCAATTCCTGTTGCTCAACGTCGCCATCGGTGGCGACCTGGGCGGACCGGTGGACGACAGCATCTTTCCTGTGGCCATGGAAGTGGATTACGTCAGGGTGTATCAGGCACCTGCTTCGGGCAAGCGATAGCGCCGGAAGACCCGAATTTCTGCATCAACGGTCTTCGCATCCTGTTTGCAAGATTTCTTTACGTTCAGTTCACAGCAGAGACACCCAAAGTCACAATGCTGTTGAATCATGTCTGCGCGTAAACCATGGTCCCTGCAACTTGCCTGTACGTTCTTGTTGGGGCCGATCACGCTCACACTGCTCTTAGCGGCTTGTGGGGGCGGTGGAAGTGCTGCACCCTCTCCTCCTCCATCGCCTGCACCCGTCTCTACGCCCTTTAACGGCAGCGTGTTGCTGGGATCTCCCACGGCGGACAGCATCCGGCTCAAGTTCTTGTCGCCTGACCAAAAAGGGTCGGTGTCTGTGAGCTACGGCACCGTCTCTGGCGCATTGAATTTGCAATCGTCCGCGGTGCCCTTGGCGGCGGGCGAGCCTGCGGAGTTGACACTCCAAGGCCTGCTTGCCGCAACGCCGTACTTCTACAAGGTGCAATTTGCTGCCGATGGTGCCTCGCCCAGTGCCGGCCCGGAGTACACCTTCACCACGGCGCGCCGACCCGACAGCACCTTCACCTTCACATTGCAGGCCGATTCGCATCTCGATGAAAATTCCAGCTTAGATCAGTACAAGCGCACCCTGGCCAATGTGTTGGCCGACAAGCCCGACTTTCACATTGATTTGGGCGACACCTTCATGACGGAGAAGCACAGCGACCCCTTCACTGCGGTGGTGCAGATGGCCGCAGATCTGCTCACCGTCAAAAAGCGCTACGCCTACGAGCGCGCCAACTTTGGTTTGATCACGCACTCGGTGCCGCTCTTTCTCACCAATGGCAATCACGAGGGTGAACTCGGTTGGCTATTAAACGGAACGGCGCAAAATTTGGCCCTCTGGGCGGGTCAGGCGCGCCAACAGTACTTTGCCAACCCGAGCCCAGGGGCTTTTTACCAAGGCGACAGTGTCGCCGACAGCTTCATCGGCCCTCGCGCCTCTTGGTACAGCTGGCAATGGGGCAGCGCCCAATTCATTGTGCTGGACCCTTACTGGAACAGCAAAGCGCAGGCGAGCAAAGACGGTTGGAATTTGACGCTGGGAGACCGTCAATACCAATGGTTGGTTCAAACCTTGGCCAGCAGCCAGGCCACGTTCAAGTTTGTATTCATCCACAACCTCGTCGGCGGTCTTGATGGGCAGATGCGCGGCGGCATTGAAGCGGCCCCCTACTTTGAATGGGGCGGCAAGAACTTGGACGGCACCGACGGCTTCGCCAAGAACCGACCGGGCTGGGCCCAGCCCATCCATGCGCTCTTGGTGCAGTACGGTGTCACCGCCGTCTTTCATGGTCACGATCACCTGTACGCCAAACAAGTGCTCGACGGCATCGTCTATCAAGAAGTGCCGCAGCCCAGCGCCATCAACAACAGCAGCGGCAGCAGCTTGGCGGCGGCCTATCACTACAACAGCGGCACGATCTTGAGCAGCTCGGGCCATCTGCGTGTCACCGTCTCCCCCACCGCGGTCACTGCCGAGTACGTCCGCTCTTGGCTGCCCAAGGACGAAACCACGACGCGCAAGAATGCGCAGGTCGATGACCGTTGGACGGTGAACCGCAAAGGACCTTGACCATGGCCGGAACTCTCGGCTCTCGGTTCACCATCGGCTTGGGGCTGATGTTGGTCATCATCGCGTCGTTACTGGTCGTCTCCTGCGGTGGTGGCAATAGTGCCACCACTCCCCCGACACCGCCTGCGCCCTCTCCTGTCGTCCCAGGGTCGGCCTTCACAGGCTCAGTGATTCTGGGCAGCCCCAGCAGCACCCGCGTGGTGGCCAATGTGTATTCGGCCGATCAAAGCGGTACGGTCTACATCGCCTGGGGAGGCACTTCGGGCAGCTACACCTCTCAAACCTCATCGGTCACGCTCAATGCCGACCAACCCCTGGAGCTGACCCTCAACAATCTGACGCCCGATGCCGATCACTTCTATCGGCTGTACTTCAAAGCAAAAGGCTCTGACAGCTTCAGCGCCAGTGATGAAGCAAGATTCCACACCGCCAGGGCTGCGGGCAGCACCTTCACATTTACGTTGCAAGGAGACTCCCACCCCGAGCGCGAAAAGACCATGTTCAACCCCACGCTGTATGCGCGCACGCTCGCCACCGCAGCGGCTGACCAGCCGGACTTTCACATCTGCATGGGCGATGACTTCAGCGTCGACACCTTGAACGCACAGACCATCAACGCCAGCCAAGTCCGAGGACGCTATACCTTGCAACGGCCCTGGCTGGGCGCCATCGGCCGCCAGGCCCCGGTGTTCTTGGTCAACGGCAACCACGAGCAAGCCGCGCGCTACCTGCTCGATGGCACGCCCAACAACGTGGCCGTGTGGGCGCAAACGGCTCGCAACAGTTTGTACACCCAGCCCGCGCCCGATGGCTTTTACAGCGGCAATGTCGAGCAAGTGCCCTTCATCGGCCTGCTGCGCAATTACTTCGCCTGGACCTGGGGCGATGCCTTGTTTGTGGTGATCGACCCGTATTGGTCATCGCCCGTGCCTGTCGACGAGCCCTTGGGTGGGGGCACCAAACACACCAACGCCTGGGACTTCACCCATGGTGATGCACAGTACCAATGGCTCAAGCAAACCTTGGAGCAAAGCAAGGCCAAATACAAGTTTGTGTTTG
>RFSP01000152.1 GCA_009923895.1 Betaproteobacteria bacterium
CCTCGCCAAAATCGCCCCGCACAGCCCCCGGGTGCGGCCTGGGCGATGCGCTTTAGGGGCTTGGCGCGGGCCGTTGGAGTCAGCGGGCGTAAAGGCATAGACCCTGCCTGCCCCACAGGAACCCCCAGGGTGGACAATAGAGGTTGTGACTGCCCTTGCCACTCCCCCTTCGACCCTTGCTGAGCGTGCCCTGACGGCCTACAAGCCGTTTTGGGCCAAGCGCTTTGGCACGGCTCCTTTCTTGCCGACCAGCCGCGCCGAGATGGAGCAATTGGGGTGGGACTCTTGCGATGTCATCATTGTGACGGGCGATGCGTATGTGGACCACCCCAGCTTTGGCATGGCCGTGATTGGGCGGGTGCTGGAGGCGCAAGGCTTTCGGGTGGGCATCATTGCGCAGCCCGATTGGCAAAGCGTGGATGCCTTCAAGGCTCTGGGCAAGCCCAATCTTTACTTTGGTGTGGCCGCGGGCAATATGGATTCCATGATCAACCGGTACACGGCCGACCGCAAGATTCGCAGTGACGATGCCTACACCCCGGGTGGCGTGGCGGGCAAGCGCCCCGATCGCGCCACCTTGGTCTACACCCAACGTTGCAAAGAGGCTTGGAATGATGTGCCCGTCATCATTGGTGGTATCGAAGCCAGCTTGCGGCGCATTGCGCATTACGACTATTGGCAAGACAAGGTCCGGCGTTCGATTCTTGTGGACAGCAAAGCCGACCTGCTGCTCTACGGCAATGCCGAACGGGCCATCGTGGAAGTGACGCACCGGCTCGCGCGGCGCGTGCCCATTGCGCAGATCACCGATGTGCGTGGCACAGCATTCATTCGCCGTCGTGATGACCCCACCGCACAAGGCTGGTTTGAATTGGACTCGACCGAGGTGGACCGCCCGGGGCGTATTGACGAGCACATCAACCCGTACCTCATGCCGGAAGAGGCGGCTGCGTCCCAAGACACGTCTTGCGCACGCGAAGCTTCCTCTTCATCGCCACCGGCTGAAGCGGTGGTGGCCATGCCCGTGTCCAAGAAATCTGGCCGCGTGACCTTGCCCGATCGTGCAAAGACGGTGATCCGTTTGCCATCGTACGAACAGGTCAAGTCTGACGCTGTGCTGTATGCCCACGCCAACCGGGTGCTGCATTTGGAGACCAACCCGGGCAATGCGCGTGCGTTGGTGCAGAGGCATTCATCGGCCGGTGTGGACCGCGATGTGTGGATCAATCCACCCCCCATCCCGTTGACCACGGCCGAGATGGACCATGTCTTCGACCTGCCCTATGCGCGCAGTCCGCATCCTCGCTATGCCGATGAAAACGGCAGCCATGACGGAGCCACCAAGATTCCGGCCTGGGAGATGATTCGCTTCTCGGTGAACATCATGCGGGGCTGCTTTGGCGGCTGCACGTTTTGCTCGATCACCGAGCACGAAGGGCGGATCATCCAAAGCCGCAGCGAAGATTCCATCATTCGAGAGATTGAAGACATTCGCGACCGGGTCAAAGGCTTTACCGGCGTGATCAGTGACTTGGGCGGCCCCACAGCCAATATGTGGCGCATCGGCTGCAAGAGCCCCGAGATTGAAGCCGCGTGTCGCAAGCCCAGCTGTGTGTACCCGGGCATTTGTTCCAACCTCAAGACCGACCATGGTCCGTTGGTGCAGTTGTACCGCCGTGCCCGACAGTTGCGAGGCGTGAAGAAGATTCTCATTGGCTCCGGTCTGCGCTATGACCTGGCGGTGCAATCGCCCGAGTACGTGAAGGAACTGGTCACGCACCATGTGGGCGGCTATTTAAAGATTGCGCCTGAGCACACCGAGACAGGCCCGCTGTCAAAGATGATGAAGCCCGGCATGGGCACCTACGACCGCTTCAAGCAGATGTTTGATCAGTACTCGGCGCAGGCGGGCAAGAAGCAGTATTTGATTCCGTATTTCATCGCGGCGCATCCCGGGACCACCGACGAGGACATGATGAACCTGGCGCTGTGGCTGAAGCGCCATGGCTTCAAGGCCGACCAGGTGCAGACGTTCTACCCCAGCCCCATGGCCACGGCGACCGCGATGTACCACACCGATCTCAATCCGCTCAAAGGCATCACACGTGATGCGCAACGCTCGGAGAAGGTGGACATCGTTCGTGGTGAAAAGAGGCGCCGCCTGCACAAGGCCTTCTTGCGCTACCACGACCCCAACAATTGGCCCCTGTTGCGCGAGGCCTTGAAACGCATGGGGCGCGCCGACCTGATTGGCAATGGCAAGCATCAACTCATTCCGAGTTACCAGCCCGCCACCGACGGCAGTTATGTGAGTGCCCGCCGAAAGAACTCCACCCCCACGGGGGCCAAGACGTCGGTGGTCACGCGAGGCCGTGTGCTGACGCAGCACACCGGATTGCCGCCTCGACCCGGGACCAAGAAGAAGGTTTGAGCTTCTTTGTGTGCGATGGCGTCGATCAAGACGATCGGCGAAGCCGAAGGTTCAACGCCGTTCTGATCAGGTACAAACACAGCAAAGCGCCCAGGGTATCTCCCACAAACATTGGGATGGCCCCGGCAAACACGCCGGCTTCGCGTCCGAGCCAGGCGAAGAAGGCTTGATGGAAAGTGGAACTGAACAGTCCAAAGAGCACGCACAGCTTGACCAGCAATGGGGCGTTGAGCTCTCGCAGGTCATCGCTCAAGCCCCAACGTGACACGGCCAAGTGACGGGCCAAGACCGGGGCGATGCCGGTCACGCATCCGTTGAATGCGGCCAACGCCGGGGTCAAGTCGGGGTCGCGCAGGGCCATGGCAAAAGAACCCAGGCTGATGGCCAATGCACCGGCCCAAGGCATCACCAGCACAAAGCCCAATCGCAATCCGGCTGGAATGTAGACCCAGTTGACGCCTTTGCCGTACTCCATGGAGGCCAGCATCCACTCATTGCCCAAGGCCAATCCCACGTAGACGGCAGCCATCAGGACCACCGCCATCAACTTCCCACCCAACGCACGCACGTCCATAGCTGCTGGGTCAGTCCGCCAACTCATACAAGGCGGATCCATCCGCCTGGTCTTTTACCAAACGAATCCCCGGGTAGCGTGACAGATGGGCCATGCCTCCAGCGCCAGACACAAAGCGCAGCTTGACACCCGGCACGGGTTTGATGCGCCAGTTGCCGTCTGCGGTGGGGTCGAATCGCTCCACTTGCCGGAAATACTGCACCAGGGCTTCGCGGTTTTCTTCTGGCGCGTCCATGACAATGTTCTTGCCGTCCAAGCCGGGGAAATTGCCACCGCCGCTGGCCCGGTAGTTGTTGGTCACCACGATGAAGTGGGCCTTCTCGTCGATGGGCTGCCCCTGATAGCGCAAGTCGACGATGCGATGGGCCTCTGGCGCCACCAATTTGCCCGTGCGGTCATACCGAGCAGGCTGGGTCACATCAATCTGATATGTCACACCGTCGAGCGTGTCGAAGTTATAGGTGGGAAAAGCGTCATTGACCAGGCTCTGTGCCTGCGGCCCCGCCGGGTTGATGCGATGGAACTGGCCGGCTGACATTTCCAGCCACTCCCTGACCTGGGCACCTGTGATCCGAACTGCTTTGATGGTGTTGGGGTAGATGTAAAGGTCGGCCACATGGCGCACCGCGATGGGACCGGCTGGAATGTCGGTGTAGTAGTTCCAGCCCTGTCGACCACCGGCCTTGAAGGGCGCAGCAGCAGACAGCAGGGGCAGTTTTTCAAACTCGGTGCCTTGGAAAGCCCGGCGCGCATAGGCCAATTGCGCCAGCGACACCACCTGAACGGAGGGGTCGTCGGCCACTTGGGCAAAGTAGCTGATGATGGGGGCTCGGGTCTGTGCGACCTGCGATCGAACGTAGGCCAGGGTCCCTTCATGCTCGGCGCCGATGGTCTGAGCCACCAAGGGGTCGGCGGGTACCAGCGCCTTTCTTGTGGCCGGATCCCGGATGGGTCGAAGCTCAGCCCGGCTGTCCTTGACTTTCCATGCGCCCGACTCGTTGTCGAGGACCAAATCGATCACACCCAAGTGGTCTCCCCACCGCCCGGGCATGACCGATGGCACACCGTTGATGGTGCCTCGCGCCAAATCCACTTTGGGATAGTTGGCGAAGAACTTGCCTGGGAACTCGCCGTGTGAGTGTCCGAAAAGAATGGCATCGATGCCGGGGATTTCAGACAACCGAGCCACCGAATTCTCGGCAAAGCGCGGCGTGTCGCCCCGCTCAAAGCCAGAGTGAGGAATGGCCACCACCAATTGCGCACCTTCAGCACGCATGCGTGGCACCAAGCGTTTGGCGGTCTCTTGGATGTCAAGAGCGTGCACACGGCCCTGCAAGTGGTCGCGGTCCCAGAGCATGATTTGCGGCGGCACAAAACCAATGACGCCCACCTTGAGTGCGTGGCGCTGTCCGCGCGTGTCCACGAAGGTCCGGTCCAAGATGACGTAGGGCGTGAAAGCGTGAGGCGACTGCTCGGGGGGGACACCCGGCTGGGCCACCACCACGTTGGCGCTCACCACAGGAAAGTTGGCCCCCGCAAGGGCTTGCCTTAAAAAAGGCAGGCCGTAGTTGAACTCATGATTGCCGATATTGGCGGCATCCACGCCGATTTGATTGAGCACTTTGTAGGCCGGATGGATGTGTCCGGGCTTGAGTGGCTGGACGCGCGCCACGTAGTCGCCCAAGGGGTTGCCCTGGAGCAAGTCTCCATTGTCAAACAGCAGGCTGTTGGGAGCCTCTGCGCGGGCCGCCTTGATCAGGCTGATGGTTTTGGCCAAACCGTACTCGTCAGTGACCTTGTCTTGGTAGTAGTCATGATTGAGCAAGTGCATGTGGATGTCGGTGGTCTCCAAAATGCGCAGCCGGATTTCGGCCGCAAGAGCACCGCTGCACAGGAAACCCGTGCCCAGCAACGCGAGCAGACCCGTCAGAAAGCGACGTGGGGACCTGCGGTCAGAAAAAAAACAGGAAATTCG